>NZ_BAAAOS010000056.1:0-242590 GCF_039530625.1 Kribbella sancticallisti
CCCCCCACCCACCCGGCACGCCGAGCCCGCCGACCCCACGACGGCCGAGCCCTCACCCACCCCGGCTGACCCGGCGCCTACCCGGCCGATCCCCGGGCGATCGGCACGCACCGGCCAACTCGCCTGGCTCACCCCAGCAGCCGCCGAACGACTCGACCCCTGGGGCGAACGATCCAGCGAACCCGACCTCGCCGACAGCGGCTGACCAACCAGCGCACACAGGCCGCCGAGGCCCGTGATCGATCGCGGCAACCCGCGAGGACCGATCGGTGCTCGCCAGCCATCGGCCTGGGCCAGGTCGCCGGCACCTTCGACCGGCTGACTCACTTCGCCATGGCCCGCGAGGCCAGAACCTCTTCGGCGAGTGACCCGTGCCCAAAGGACGCGGGTCACTCGGTCCGAGTGCCTACTTGGTGCCGAAGGAGTAGATGGTGGTGGAGGTGAGGGTCTGGCCGGGGCGGAGGACGGTGGAGGGGAAATTCGGCTGGTTGGGGGAGTCGGGGAAGTGTTGGGTTTCGAAGGCGAAGGCGTCGCCCTGGCGGTAGGACTTGTTGCCGATGCCCTGGAAGGTGCCGTCGAGGAAGTTGCCGCTGTAGAACTGCGCGCCGGGCTCGGTGGTGTGGACCGTGACCGTGCGGCCTTCCTCGGGTTCCCAGAAGCGCGCGGCGAAACGGAGACCGTCGGAGTCGGCCTTGCCGAGGACGAAGTTGTGGTCGTAGCCACGCCCGATCACCAGTTGGGGGTGGTCGTCCCGGATCCGCTTGCCGATCCTGGTCGGCTTGTTGAAGTCGAAAGGCGTACCGGCGACCGGCGCGATCTCGCCGGTCGGGATCAGGCCCGCGTCGACCGGCGTGTACGACGGGGCGTTCAACTGCAGGACGTGTCCGTCGATCGACCCGCTGCCCTCACCCGCGAGGTTGAAGTAGACGTGGTTCGTCAGGTTGACCACGGTCGCCTTGCCCGCGACGGTCGCCCGGTAGTCGATCCGCAGGTTGTCCCGCTTGTCGAGCGTGTAGGTGACCGTGGTGGTCAGCTCACCGGGGAAGCCCATCTCGCCGTCCGGGCTGACGTAGCTGAAGGCAACGCCGACGGCCTTGTCGGTCTGCACGACCTTCGCCTTCCAGACCTTCTTGTCGAAGCCGATCGTGCCGCCGTGCAAGGCGTTCTCGCCGTTGTTGACCGGGATCTGGTAGGTCTGCCCGTCGAGGGTGAACCGGCCCTTGGCGATCCGGTTGCCGTAGCGGCCGATCGTCGACCCGAAGTACGGGCTGAGCGCCGCGTAGTCGGGCAGGTTGTCGAAGCCGAGGCTGATGTTCTCGGTTCGGCCGCGGCGGTCGGGGGTCTCGACCCGCTGGATGGTGGCGCCCCAGGTCAGCATCGAGATGGTGACCCGGCCGTTGGTGAACGTGTAGACCTCCACCTTGACGCCTTCGGGAGTGGTGCCGAACGGATCCTTGCGGATCTCGAGCCGGCCGTGACCGTGCGGTGAACCCATGGCCGCGACCCTATCCGGCGAACCGGCGGCGGCCGCGGTGGTCTGCAGCGCACCGGTGGCAGCGGCGCCGAGGCCGAGCGCGCCGGCCGTCCGGAGGACCTGGCGGCGGGGCAGATTGGCAGGCATGGAAACCCCTCTCTGTACTGGGCGGTGTCGGCGAGAGAGCGTGCACATGGCCGACCCGGGCACTGTAAGCAGGGTTGTCCAGTGTTTGGAATAGTTGGTAACGGTTCGAATTCGTCCGATGACTGCACTGATCTGACGACCGTTGCCGCAACGCTGACCAGATCGGTCCGGTGGCGGGCGCGATGATGTCTTCTCCGCGGTCGCCGGGAGCAGCACCATGGAGGACATGACCCAGACCGCACTGATCGTGATCGACGTCCAGGAATCCTTCCGGGTCCGGCCCAACTGGAAAGCCGTGAACCACCCCGACATCGCCGACCGGGTGAACGTCCTGGTCGACGCGGCCCGCGCGAAGGGCGACCTGGTCGTCTGGGTGCTGCACACCGAGCCGGGCACCGGCGGCGCCTTCGACCCGGCGGAGGGTCACGTCCGGCTGATCGAGGGACTCGAACCGCGAGCCGGCGAGCCGATCCTGCACAAGACCTCGCACAACGCCTTCACGACCACGAATCTCCAGCAGATCTTCACCCAGCACGGCATCCGCGAGGTCGTCATCAGCGGGATCCGGACCGAGCAGTGCTGCGAGACCACCACCCGGGTCGCGTCCGACCTCGGGTACGACGTCGTGTTCGTCACCGAGGCGACCGCGACCACCCCGCTGCCGCACTGGACCACCCCGGCCGATGCCACCCTCGAGGAGATCCTGGCCGACCCGAGGACGCTCAGCCCGGAGGTGATCGTGGAGCGGACGGAGTACGCGCTGGCCGGGCGGTTCGCCACCATCCGGACGCTCGACGAGCAGGCCGGCCTGGTGCTGCGATCCTGAG
This sequence comes from Kribbella sancticallisti, assembly GCF_039530625.1. Taxonomy (NCBI): domain Bacteria; kingdom Bacillati; phylum Actinomycetota; class Actinomycetes; order Propionibacteriales; family Kribbellaceae; genus Kribbella; species Kribbella sancticallisti. The sequence goes on from NZ_BAAAOS010000056.1 coordinate 2,449, forward strand.
TGATCATGTCTGACCGGATCATGCGGACCAAGATCGTCTTCTTCTTGTTGCCGAAACTCCACTTGCTGGACCTGGCCGGCCCGGCGCAGGCCTTCTCGACCGCGAACGACCTCGGCTACGGCTACGACCTGCACTACGTGGCCGAGGTCGACGAGATCGTCACGGCCCAGGGGGTCCCGATCAGGGCGAGCCGCGACTGGCCGGAGCTCAGGCCCGCCGACCTGATCGTCGTACCGGGGTGGCGGTCGCCCAGGTTGTCGCCGCGGACGCCGATCGCGGCGGCCGGCAAGCAGCGGCTGCGGGCTCATCATGCGGCCGGCGGTTCGGTCGCGAGCGTGTGTTCGGGAGCCGACGCGCTCGGGGCGGCGGGGCTGCTCGACGGGCGGAAGTACACCACCCATCACGACCTGACCGACGAACTCGCCGCGCGCTATCCGAAGGCGAACATCGTCCGCGACGTCCTGTACGTCGTGGACGACCGGGTGATCACCTCGGCGGGGATCGCCAGCGGGATCGACCTGGCGCTGCATCTGATCGCGGTGGAGCGTGGTGCGGAGGCAGCCGCGCGGGTGGCGCGGGAGATGGTCGTCTACGCGCGCCGCAACGGAGACGAACTGCAGGAGAGCGCGATGCTCCGGCACCGGGGTCACCTCAGCGATCTCGCGCACCGGGTCCAGGACGTCATCGACAGCCGGTACGCCGAGCAGTTGCGGCTTTCCGATCTGGCCAGTGGAGCCGGCGTGAGCGAACGGACGCTGACTCGCATCTTCACCACCGCGACGGGTCTCACCCCACTGCGCTACCAGCAGCTACTCCGCCTCGAACGCGCCGAACACCTCATCGGCCACGGCGCCACCGTGGAGTCCGCCGCCCGAGCAGTCGGCTTCGAAGACGCCCGCATGCTCCGCCGCCTCCGCGCCCGCCCCCTGGCGGGGTAGGTCTAACCCCACCATGTGACGGGGGTTTGCACTCCTGAGTTCTCCTCCAGTCCGCACCAGGCTTCTCGGTAGAGCGGGCAGGGTGCCCGCGGGGACTGCGAGAGGTTGACCAGGATGAGCAGGCGATCTGTGACAGTGCGCGTCGCGCGTTGGAGTGCTACCCATCCCTGGCGGGCGATCGGCCTCTGGCTGTTGCTCGTCGTCGTCGCGGTCGGGCTGTCGGCCGCGATTCCGAAACAACAGACCAAGGCCGACGACACCTGGATCGGCCAGTCCGGTACCGCGTCCGAGCTGATCCGGCAGGCGAACCTCGAGGACAAGCCGAGCGAGACCGTCCTGCTGACGGATCCCGACGGCCCGCTCGACAAGGCCGCGGCGACGGCGGCCCTGGACCAGCTGCGGCAGAAGATGACGGCGATCGACGCGGTCGGCGCGGTGGGACAACCGGTCTGGGCCGAGAACGGTACGGCCGCACTGCTTCCGATCGAGCTGAAGGGCAACGCGGACGACGCCTCCGACAACGTCGAGAAGCTGGTCGCGGCGACGGCCGAAGTACAGGAGGCCAACCAGGGCCTGACCATCGAGCAGGCCGGCACCGCTTCGGTGGACGCCGGGATCTGGAAGCAGGTCGGCGACGACCTCGCGCGGGCCGAGAAGCTCAGCCTGCCGATCACCTTCGCGCTGATGTTGCTTGCCTTCGGCGCCTTGATCGCGGCCGGAATCCCCGTCCTGCTGGCGTTCTCGGCGGTCGGCGCGGCGCTCGGCTTCTACGCGCCGCTGTCCTACCTGTTCCCCGACGGCGGATCGGTCGCCAACGTGGTGCTGCTGATCGGTATGGCGGTCGGCGTGGACTACTCGCTGTTCTACCTCAAGCGCGAGCGGGAGGAACGGCAGCGCGGACGCGGTACGGTCGACGCGATCGAGATCGCGGCGGCGACCTCGGGACACTCGGTGGTTGTCTCCGGATTCGCGGTCATCGTCTCGATGGCAGGCCTGTACGTCGCGCAGGACCCGGTCTTCTCCTCGATGGCGACGGCAACGATCGTCGTGGTCGCCGTCGCGGTCCTCGGGTCGCTCACCGTCCTGCCGGCGCTGCTGGCGAAGCTGGGTCACCGGGTGGACCGCCCGCGCGTCCCGCTGCTGTGGCGCCTGAACCGGCGGATCGGCCCGGGTGGCATCAGCCGCCGGCTCCTCGCCCCCGTACTGCGCTTCCCCAAGGCCGCGCTGGTGATCTCCGCCGTCGCGGTGGTGGCGCTCGCAGTACCGGCGCTCGGGATGAAGACCGAGCCGGGCGGGCTGAGCACGCTGCCGCAGAGCATCCCCGAGGTCAAGACGCTGACCGCCCTGCAGCAGAACTTCCCGTCCCAGGGAATGGCCTTCGATGTGGTAGCCAAGGGCAACAATGCTGAGGCCGGACTGGCCAACTTGCAGCAGGCCGCAGTGGCCGGCCGGGAGTTCGTGGTGATGCCCGGCGAGGCGATCAAGAAGAACGGCGACACCGCGGTACTGACGCTGGTCTCGGTCCTGCCGGACACCAGCGCGGACGCGAAGAAGGCGTTGGAGAAGCTGCGGAACGACCTGGTTCCGTCGGCGCTGAGCTCGGCCGGGACCACCTGGGCCGTCGGTGGCGAGACGGCGTCGTCGGTCGACTACGGGCAGCACCAGCGCGACCAGTTGCCGTACGTGATCGCGTTCGTGCTCGCGCTGACCCTGCTGATGATGGTCTTCACCTTCCGCAGCGTGGCGATCGCGCTGGTGACCACCGTGCTGAACCTGGCGTCCGTCGCGGCCTGCTTCGGCGTCCTGTCCCTGGTCTTCCAGCACACCTGGGCCGAGGGGTTGCTCGACTTCACCTCACCCGGGTTCGTGATCTCGTGGATCCCGGTCTTCCTCTTCGTCATCCTGGTCGGGCTGTCGATGGACTACCACGTGTTCGTGCTCGGCCGGATCCGCGAGGGCGTCCAGGAAGGCCTGTCGCCGAAGGAGGCGGTGCGCAAGGGCATCACCGAGTCGGCCGGAGTGGTGACGAGCGCGGCGGCCGTGATGGTGTCGGTCTTCGCCGTCTTCGCGACGCTCGGAATGATCGAGATGAAGCAGATGGGCATCGGCCTGGCGGTCGCCGTACTGATCGATGCCACCCTGGTCCGGATCGTGATGCTGCCCTCGATCATGGTCCTGCTCGGACGCAAGGCCTGGTGGCCGAACAAGCTCGCGGCCACCGCCCCCGAGACCCGCGACCGCGAACTGGTCACCGTCTAGACGCCAGGCCACCAACACTCAGTCCGTTGTCATGAGGAGCTAGAAAGAGCGTTTGGCGGCCACCGCTTGGACCGGACGGGCTGAAGGGCGGGACGGTGGAGTTCGCCGTCCCGCCCTTCGGTGTTGGCTACTTCAGTTTGTGCGCTGCGGCGAGCTTGGCGATCGCGCCGGTCAGGTCGCCGTTGAAGGCCAGGTGTTCCGCGTCGGACGTCAGCTTCGACGTGGCTTCGTCGAGGTTCTGACCGATCTGGTCCTGGGCGATCCAGCGAGCGGCCGCGACCACCGCGTCGCCGTCGTTGAATGAGTCGACCTTGGTGCGCTGTAGGTACTTGCCCGCTTGGGCGAGTGCCGCCAAGGCGCTGGTTGCCTGCGGCCCCGACCAGTCTTTCACCCGCAGAGCGAGGTCGATGTAGATGACCGAGGCAAGCACCTCCGGGGAGAGGAAGCCCTTGCGCAGCAGCTCCTTCTTGGTGTCGAGCAGCTCCTGCCGAGCCGCCGCCTGCGTTGTCAGACCCCAGCCGAACGGGTACTGCGGGTCGTAGGACGCGTCTCCGACATTGAGCGGCTGCTGCGACTCCGCCTTCGGCCAGCTGACCGGGAGCCGGCCACTGAACGGCTTCTTGCCGAACAGTACGTCGGCGACACCGGCGCCTTCGGTGCCCGGCAGCCACGATGCCACCAGCGCGTCGATCTCGCCGAGCTGGTCCGCGATCACCTGCGGACGGCCGGCGACGACCAGCACCACGCACTTGGTGGCCGCGCACACCTTGTCCACGGCGGCCTTGTCCGCGTCGCTGAGGGCGAGGTCGTGGCCGTTGTTGCCGACGTCACCGATTCCCTCGGCGTACGGCCGCTCGCCGACCACGACGACGCCGACATCGTGTCCTTCCAGCGGCGCCGAGGCGTCCTGGCTGAACGTTGCCGTCGGCACCACCTGCTTGATCCCGTCCAGGATCGTGGTGCCGGTCGTGGTGTTGCCGGAGGCACCTTGCCAGCTGATGCTCCAGCCGCCGAGCTGGTTGCCCAGATCGTTGGCGTTGCTGCCGGCCACGTAGACCTTCGCGGTCGGGGCCAGCGGCAACACGTTGCCCTCGTTCTTCAGCAGCACCTGGGACTTCGCCGCGGCCTCCCGGCCGACCGCCCGGTGGGCCGCCGAACCGATGGTGTCCAGCTTGCCGGTGTCGGCGTACGGGCGCTCGAACAGGCCGAGCTTGAACTTCTGCACCAGGATCCGGCGGACCGCGTCGTCCACCCGGGCCTGGGTGACCCGGCCGGCGGTGACCTCGTCGGTCAGGCCCTGGGTGAAGCCCTGGTAGTTGGTCGGCACCATGATCATGTCGAGCCCGGCGTTGATCGACGTACGGATGTCGCTCGGGTAGTCCCCGGGCAGCTGGTCGATCGCCTGCCAGTCGCTGATCACGAACCCGTCGAAGCCCATCCGCTGCTTCAGCACTCCGTTGATGAGCTCGGCGTTGCCGTGCATCTTCACCGGGCCCGAGATACTGGTGCCGTCGTCGCCGATGATGTCGACACTCGAGTACGACGGCATCACGGTGCCGACGCCCAGGTCGACCGACGTCTTGAACGGGTCGAGGTGGATCGCCTCCAGTTGCTGCCGGGTCACCTCGGTCACGCCCTGGTCGATCTTGTAGCTCCCCGTCGTCGACGACCCGTACGTCGTACCGCCGTCGCCGACGTAGTGCTTCGCGCTCGCGAGCACCCGGTTGCTCTGGTTGAGCTGACTGCCGTCGGCCTTGCCCTGCATGCCGGTGATGACGCTGGCCATCACCTTCACCAGCGCGGGGTCCTCGCTGAAGCCCTCGTACGTGCGGCCCCACCGGTCGTCGCGGACCACGCACACGCACGGCGCGAAGTCCCACGGGACGCCGGTCGCGCGGACCTCGGTCGCCGTGACCTCACCGGCCCGTCGGGACAGCTCGGGGTCGTGGGTGGCGCCCATTCCGATGTTGTGCGGCAGGATCGTCGCGCCGATCACGTTGTTGTGCCCGTGCACCGCGTCGACGCCGTAGATGAGCGGCACCTGCAGCCGGGTCGCCTGCGCGTTCAGCTGGAACGAGTCGATCATCGCGGCCCAGCCGGCCGGCGTGTTCGGCGTCGGCACCGAGCCACCGCCGGACAGCAACGAGCCGAGCGCGTACGTCGCGATGTCACTCTTCGAGCGCAGCGCGTTCCGCTCGGCCTGGGTCATCTGGCCGACCTTCTCCGCCAGCGTCATCCGGCCGAGCAGGTCCTTCACCCGGAGCTTCACCGGGAGCTTGCTGTTCAGGTACGGCAGGTCGTGCGCGTTGATGACCACCTGCGGCGTGACCGTGGGGGCCTTCGCGCCGGTGACCGTGAGCTCGACCGGGATCGTCTCGGCGACCTCGGCCGACTTGTCCTTCTTCGTGACCACCTGGACGGTCTGGGACGTGCCGGACGCAGTACCGGCTGGGAAGGTGAAGGCGCCCGAGACCGGCAGGTAGTCGGCGGAGCCGGCGGTTCCGGTGCCGGTGCGGTACTCGACCGTGACCGGCTCCTCCAGCGGGGTGCTGCCGGTGGTGGCGACGGTCAGCTTGACCTGCGCGGTGCCGCCCTCCTTGACCGGGTAGACGCCTGCGTCGGTGACCACGCTCGCCTTCAACGCCGGGTCGGCCTTGCCGTACACCTCCACCTGGTCGATGGCGAACTCACCAGGACCTCCGCCGGGCATGGTGAAGGCGTAGCCCCACATCTGGGTCAGGTTCAGGATCTGGTCGATGCCGCCGACCGGCTGGTAGTCGCCGCGGTAGACGAGATCGCTGAACGGGATCTCGACCAGGTGCCAGCCCTGCCAGTCGTCGGTGAAGCTGGTGTTCCACAGCTCCGACGCCTCGGCGTTCGCGCCGCCGTCCTTGATCTCGAAGAAGATCCGCCGGCCGGACCCCGGCGGCAGCGGCGCGGTGTTCTGCCCGTACCACCAGAACCGGATGCCCTTGTGGATCGACCAGTTGCCGGGGTTCTGGTCGAACGTCACGTCGTGGCTGAAGCCACCCCAGCCGCTGATGTTGTAGGTGCCGTGCAGCACCTTCTCGCCGACCGGCGCGTCGTCGCGCGCCTGGAACTCCATTGTGGGTGGGTCGTCCGCGTCACTGCCCCAGCCGAAGATCCCGGGGTTCGGCGGCGAAGCGAACGCCTCCGCCCCCTCGAACGCCGCCAGCACGGTCGGCGCCGGGTCGTCCGCGGCCGCCTGCGAGGCGACTCCGAGCGGTAACAGCCCGGTCAGCAACGCCGCGGTCGTGACAAGCGCGGTACGACGTCTGGGTCGTCTTGAGCGGATAGCTGGCCACCTGGGCATGGGCGACTCCTCGGGGATTGGTGCGCGAGCCTCACGCACGCGTCGCGCCCGACTCTCAGCCCTCGAAAGCCCTCGGTCAAGACCCCGCCGGTTCCGGAACTAGAGCGCTCTCATTCCGCGAGGTGGCCCCGAACCTCTTTAAGCTTCCTCGCATTGGCCAGGCCCGCCTGCCTCGGCCAACGGAGGGAGTCCGGTCGATGACCGATGCCCCACAGAACGCGCGCGGCTTCTGGTTGCTGCTGTGCGGGTATGCGGTGTCCTCGTACGGCAACTACCTGAATCTGATCGCCCTCGGCCTGTTCAGCTACCACTGGACGGGAAGTGCCTGGGCCACGGGCGCGGTGATGGCGATCCGGCTCGGGGCCGGCTTCGTCACCGGGCTGCTGTCGGGCCGGGTGCAGAGCAGGGTGAGCCGCCGGCCGCTGCTGATCGGGATGGACCTGGTGCAGGCGGCCGCCATGGTCGCGATCGTCCTGGCGCCGAGCCTGCCGATGCTGGTGCTGGTCGCGGTGCTCCTGGGCGTCGGCAACACCACGCTCGTCGTCGCGCTGCGCAGCGGCGTACCGGATCTGGTCGGCGCGGACGATCGGGCGAGGGCGAATGGTCGGCTGGTGACTGCCCGCTCGTTGGCCACCGTCCTGGGGTTCGGGTCCGCAGGCCTGGTGATAGACCTCGGCGGCTACACCGCGGCCTTCCTCCTGAACGCCGGCTCCTTCCTGATCTCAGCCCTGGCCCTTCTCTTCGTCACCTGGCCGGCTGACGAAGCCGAACCCCTGGTGAAGGCGGCAGCCGAGCCTTCGGCCAACTCCCAGGCCGCGCCGCCGGCGCCGCCTGACGCGGCGGCGACCGCCGGTGGGGGCGAGCGGCTCTCGTTGTGGCGGATGCTGCCGCTGGTTGTCGGCGGGATGGTGGTGGTGCGTGGGCTGGACGCGCTGGCCTCGGCCGGGCACAACGTCGCTCTGCCGATCTTCGCCAGCACCACGGCACCGGGCAACCCGGCGTCCTTGATGGCGGAGTTCATGACCTCGTGGGCGATCGGCAGCCTCTGCGCCCACCAACTCGTCAGCCGACTGATCAAGACGATCGACCATCGGCTCTTCGCGGCGGCGACCTGCGTGATGTCGGTGTGTTTCGTGCTCGCCTTCACCGGCCTGCCGACGGTCTGGCTGATTGCCGTCTGCCTGCTGGCGGGAATCGCCGACGGCGTCACCGAGATCGGCTATGTGTCCACCCTGCAGACCCTGCCCGGTCCGCAGCGAACCCGGCTCTTCGGGTTGTCCGCGAGCGTGGAGAACTCCGCCTTCGGTGGCGGCATGGTGATCGCGGCCGGTCTGCTCGAGATTGCTCCGGTATTGCCCGTGGTCGCCGGGTTCCACGGCGTCGCGGTGACTGGCGTAATGGTCCTTCTGTTGCTCTCAATGAGGAGAACACACGATGGTGAACGCGTCGATCAGTCACGGTCCGCCGCTGGTATTGACCCCGAATGATCCGACCGACGCAGTACAGGCCCTGTCGATGGCCGCCGCGGCTCAGCCGTACTCGCAAGGCCCGGCGGCGGGTGTTCGAACACCAGCAGGCCTGCTCACCTACCCGGACCTGCTCGACCAGGCCAGGCGGACTCTGACCGGGCTCCGCGCCGCCGGACTGTCCAGCGGGGACTCGGTGATCGTGCAGGGCCTTTCCCTGGACGACTTCTTCCCGGCGTTCTGGGCCTGCCTGCTCGGTGGGATCCAGCCGGCGGTGATCAGCGACACGGCGTCGGCCGGATCTCCGGTCCTCGATCGGCTCCGGCACACCTGGCGGTTGCTGGACGAGCCGCTGATCCTCACCGACCGAGCCGGCGCCGCTGTGCTGGCGGAGTTTGCAGCAGGGGACGGGTTCCGGGCCGAGGTCGTCGAGGACCTGGCGCTGCTGCCGGCGGCCGAGGAGTTGCATCAGCCGGACCCGGCCGAGGTGGCGCTCCTGATGCTCTCCTCCGGCAGTACGGGTGCGCCGAAGGCAGCCGCTCTCACTCACCAGGCACTGGCGGAGTTCGCTGCCGGGTCGCGGCGACTGCTCGACCTGCAGCCGGGGGAGACGATGCTCAATTGGCTGCCGGTGGACCACAGCGGAGCACTCCTGTTCTACCACGTCCTGCCGGTGTTCACGGGGTCCACCAACGTGCATCTGCCGACGTCCGAAGTACTCGCGAATCCTCTGCTCTGGTTGGAGAAACTGGCCCAGTACGGCGTCGCGCACGCCTGGGCGCCGACGTTCGGCCTGCAGCTCGCGGCGGAGGAGTTCGCGGCCCGGCCGGATCTCGACCTCGAGCTGAGCGGCATCCGGTCGCTCGTGTGTGGCGGTGAGCAGATCGTTCTGCCGGTGGTGGACCGGTTCTTCGCCGCGACCGCCCGCTCGGGAATCGCCAGGGACAGCTTCCGGCCGGTCTGGGGGATGGCCGAGACGACCACCGCGATCACCATCGGCCGGCTGACCTCCGAGGGCGGCGTGGTCCGGGTGCTCAAGTCCTCCCTGGGCGGCGATCTCGTGATCGCCGATCCGGAGGTGCCCGACGCGGACTGTACGACGTTCGTCGCGGTCGGCCCGCCGGCGCACGGGGCGACGGTCCGGGTGGTCGACGGCAACGACGAGGTGTTGCCGGAGTTGCGGATCGGGCGGTTGCAGGTCTGCTCGCCCCGGATCACCGCCGGCTACGTGAACAACGAAACGGCGACCGCGGCTGCTCTGCCCGATGGCGAGTGGCTGCGGACCGGCGACCTCGCCTTCGTCTCCGGCGGTCAGGTGGTGATCACCGGCCGGGAGGGCGACAGCGTGGTGATCAACGGGAACACCCTGTTCTGCCACGAGATCGAGGAGGTCGTCAGCGAGGTCGATGGGGTCAGCCTGCGGGGAGTCGGCGCGTGCGGCGTACCGAACGCCAGCACCGGCACCGAAGATCTGGTCGTGTTCTTCGAGGACACCGGCGGCCCGGACGACGTCGTCGCCGCGATCAAGTCCGCCCTCTTCAGACGCCTGCGCCTGACGGCAACCGACGTCGTCCGCGTCCCGGCCGGCAACTTCCCCAGAACCGGAAGTGGCAAGGTCCGCCGCACAGAACTACGACGCCAGTACCAAGCCGGTCGCTACGACAAGGCATCGCCACCGCAGCTCGAGCCCACGGTGGAAGAGGTTCGGCGGTTGGTGGCGGAGCTTGTCGGGCGGCCGGTGAGAGATGACGTGCCGTTCTACGAGCTCGGGCTGACCTCGGTGAAGGTGGCCCGGTTGCGCGCGGGACTGGCCGGCCGGTTCGGGATCGACGTACCGGCGACTGTGCCGTTCGGGCATCCGACGGTCACCGCCCTGACGGCCTGGCTCACCAACTCGGCGACCCCTACCTCCAGTCGTGTGGCGGCGGACGTGGAGGTGGTTGATCGGCGGGTGGCGATCATCGGTCTGGCGGCTCGGTTCCCGGGCGCGCGGACGGTGGAGCAGTTCTGGTCCAACCTGTGTGGCGGGGTGGACAGCGTCAGCACGTTCGACGGGAGCGGTACTCCGAACCAGGTGATGGCCGGCGGCGTACTGGAGGATGCGGACACCTTCGACCCGGAGTTCTTCGGGGTCTCCCCGAAGGAAGCGGAACTCACCGACCCGGCCCATCGGCAGTTCCTCGAGGTCGCGCACGAAGTACTGGAGCAAGGCGGCTACTCGGCCAACCCAGCCCGTCTCAGGATCGGCGTGTACGCCGGATCAGGGATGAACCTGTACGGCCACCAGGACCGGCTGGCTCCGACCGGCGCCGCGGCCGGAGACGTGCCGACCGCGATGCAAGCCACCATCGGCGACACCGCGGACTTTCTGGCGAGCCGCGTGTCCTACCGGCTCGGGTTGACCGGCCCGGCGATCGGCGTACAGACGGCTTGCTCGACCTCGCTGGTCGCGGTCCATCTCGCCGCCCAGGCGTTGCTGGACTCAGATGCTGACCTCGCCATCGCCGGCGCCGCGGCGGTACGGCTGCCGCAGGACAGCGGTTATCAGCATGTGCCCGGCTCGATCCTGTCGCCGACCGGCCGGGTTCGTCCGTTCGACGCTGCCGCCGACGGCACAGTCGGAGGCAACGGCGTGGCCGCGGTGCTGCTGAAGCGGCTCGACCGGGCGCTCGCCGACGGCGACACCGTGCACGCGGTGATCCTCGGCAGCGCGGTCAACAACGACGGAACCAGCAAGGTCGGCTTCACCGCGCCGAGTGTGTCGGGCCACGTCGACGTTGTGAGCAGGGCGCTGCAGCGGGCCGGCGTCGGGCCGGAGACGATCTCGTACGTCGAGGCGCACGGCACCGGCACCGCGCTCGGAGATCCGGTGGAGTTCGAGGCGCTCTCGCGCGCCTTCGGACCAGCAGGACCAGCAGGACCGGCAGGACCGGCAGGACCGGCCGGGCGGCGTACGGCGAAGCTCGGCTCGGTGAAGGCGAATGTCGGCCATCTGGACTCCTGTGCGGGGATGGCCGGCCTGATCAAGACGGTCCTGATGCTGCGGCACGGCAAGGTGGTGCCGACGATCAACCTGACTCGGCCGCATCCAGACCTGCGGCTGGCGGACAGCCGATTCGAACTCGCCACGGAACTCCAGGACTGGCAGTCCGACGGATCCCGGCGCCGCGCCGGCGTCAGCGCTCTCGGCGTCGGCGGAACCAACGCCCACGTCATCCTCGAAGAACCGCCCAAGCTACGGACAACGCCGGCCGGAGCACCCGAGGTACTGCGCGCGCCAGCTGGAGCACCCGAGGCTATGCGCACGCCGGGCGGAGCACCCGAGGTACTGCGCGCGCCGGGCGGGGCGGTCGTAGTACTGCCGGTTTCGGCTGTTTCCGAAGGCGCGCTCCGGGAGTCGATCGGCGCGCTGCGTGCGCGGCTGTCCGAGCAGCCTGAGTTGGCGGCGGCCGACGTCGCGACCACGATGGCCTTGGGCAGGCGGCAGTACTCGCATCGGCATGCTGTGATCGGCGCTGATGCGGCCGAGTTGGCCGCGGCGCTGGCCGAGCCGTTGCAGCCGGCGGGCAGTGGCCCTCTGACCTTCGCGTACTCCGGCCAGGGCACCGCCTATCCGGGGATGTCCGACTGGTTGTATCGCTCATTCGATGTCGCCCGGGACGTCTTCGATGAGGTCGAACGTGCAGTCGGCGCTTCGGTGGTCGACACCGCTAGGGCGGAGCTGACTCAGGTGGCACTCTTCGCGAACCAGGCTGCGTGGACAGAGGTCTGGCGGTCGTTGAGTGTCGTCCCGGATCTCGTGATCGGGCACAGCGTCGGCGAGTTCGCGGCGATGTACGCGGCCGGTGCGCTGTCCCTGGTTGATGGTGCGGTGCTCACCGCCCGGCGGGGCGAGTTGATGCACAGCGCGATGCCGCCCGGAGCGATGGTCGCGGTGGTCGCGGACCTTGCCGTGGCTGAGCGGATCGCTGCTGAGGGTGGCGGGGAGATCGCGGCCGTCAACGGTCCTGATCGGCAGGTGCTGTCCGGTGCCGAGGACGCGATGGCGCGGGTCGTCGCCTCGTTGGATCGTGAGGGGCTGACCTGGCGGCGGCTGACCGTGGACCGGGCGTTCCACTCCGCGTTGGTCACGCCAGTGCTCGGCGAGCTGCGCGTGCACGCCGACAATGTGAGCTTCCAGCCGCCGCGACTGCCGCTTCTCAGTGGGCTGGATGGTTCGGTTCTGTCCGCGGTGGATGGGAAGTACGTCCAGGGTCATGCGCGGGGTGCGGTGCGATTCGATCTGCTGATGGCCGCTGTGGGCGGACGGGGAGGCAGTCGGTTCCTCGAACTGGGGCCCGATGCCGTACTGACCGCGCTCGGCCGGCGGGCACTACCGGGGAGCGACTGGACCGCCAGTCAGCGAAAGGGGTCGGACACGCAGTTCGCCAGTGCGCTCGCGGCCTTGTACCGCGGCGGATCCGACATCGACTGGTCGCCGGTGAGTACAGGCCGTCGTGTTCCGTTGCCGGGTCATCCGCTGGTCCGGAAGCGCATCGGCCGAGTGGCGACCGAACAGGTGCCGGTGGTTGCGAGCACCGCATCGCCGGGAGAGATCAGTCAAGGAGCTCAGATGGACGGGACCGGTCAGGACGCGGTGATCGGCAAGCTGCGGGAGATGGTCGCGCCGTCGTTGGGGATGGCGCCGGGCGACATTCCCGTTGACGCCACGTTCCTCAGCCTGGGTGCGGATTCGCTGTCCCTGATGAGGCTGGTCGGCGAACTCGACGAGGTCTTCGGCGTCACCGTCCCGGTCCGCCAACTCTTCGCCGACGCCGACACCCCGTCCAAATTGGCCGCCCTCCTCAACCGCTCCGGTGGCACCTTGCCCACGCAACCCCAACCCCAGCCCGCTCCGCCGGAACACGAGACACTGCCTGAGAACGCGGCTGCGCCGGGAAACGCGGCGGCACCGGGGAATGCGGCTGTGCCGGGGAACGCGGCTGCGCCGCAGAACGCGGCTGCGCCGCAGCAGGCGGCTGCTCCGGAGGGTGTTGAAACGGCGGATCCGGGGATGCGGGAGATCCTCGATCGGCAGCTTCGGCTGGCTGAACGCATGGTCGACCGGGTCACGAACCTGATGTCGGAGCAACTCACCCTCCTCGACGGCGGCCCGCCGACCACACGAACGCAGACTCTCCCGCCCGCGGCGTCCCCCACCCCGCCGACCACACGCACGCAGACTCTGCCGCCAGCAGCGTCCTCCACCTCGCCGCAGGTGCAGACCCAGGCGGCGTCCCCCACCCCGCCGCAGGTTCTGCGGGCGCCGGCACCTGCGCAGGGGTTCCAAAGGCGCCGGGGCGAGAACGGACGACGGACAGGTTGCGACTTCAGTTTGTACTTCTTCGGGGACTATCCGGACTCGGCAGCGCAGGACAAGTACGGGCTGATTCTGCAAGCCGCGGAGTTCGCCGATGAGCACGGATTTCATGCGGTGTGGCTGCCGGAGCGGCACTTCCATTCGTTCGGCGCGTTGTTCCCGAACCCGTCTGTCCTCGCGGCAGCGTTGGCGACGCGGACGCAGCGGATCAGGTTGCACGCCGGATCCGTGGTGTTGCCACTGCACAACCCGATCCGGGTGGCCGAGGAGTGGTCGGTGGTCGACAACCTGTCCGGTGGACGCGCTGGCATCTGTGTGGCAAGCGGCTGGCACGCACGCGACTTCGTCCTCGCGCCGGACGCGTACGGGAAGCACCGGGAGGAGATGTACGACCGGCTCGACACCGTGCGTCGGCTGTGGGCGGGCGACGCGATCACCGCGACTGCCGGGGACGGCAAACCGACCGAGGTGACGCTGCACCCGACGCCGTTGCAGGAGCAGCCGCCGCTGTTCGCCGCCGTCGTCGGCAATCCGGAGTCGTACAAGCTCGCGGCCAAGAACGACATCGGCGTCGTCACCAACCTGATGGCGCAGACGGTGGAGGACCTGACGGCCAACATCGCGTTGTACCGCGCGACCCGCGCCGAGCACGGCCTCGACCCCGACGCCGGCCGGGTGGTGGTGCTGGTGCACACCTACGTCGGCGAGGATCTGGAGTCGGTGCGCGCCGAGGCTTACCAGCCGTTCTGCGACTATCTCCGATCGTCGCTGTCCCTGTTCGGCCAGGTGACCAACAGCCTCGGCTTCCAGATCGACCTGGACAAGACACCGGCCGACGACGTCGACTTCCTGCTCGGCCAGGCCTACCAGCGGTACTGCGAGTCGCGGGCCCTGATCGGTACGCCGGAAAGCTGCGCCGCGATCGTCGAGGAGTTGCTGGCAGCAGGCGCGGATGAGATCGCCTGTTTCGTGGACTTCGGTCTGTCCCCGGACCAGGTGATGCGCAGCCTGTCGGTGGTCGATGACCTCCGCACCCAGTACGCCGACCAACCGGCGCAGCGGAGTGAGGTCGGGCGGCCGTTGACGGCGGCGGAGCGGCGGATCTGGTTTCTCGAGCAGCTGACTCCCGGGACCAACGCCTACCACGAGCCGAAGGCGATCGAGCTGCGCGGACCGCTGGACACCCTTGCCCTGCAGGGTTCCCTGCAACGGGTGGTCGACCGGCACCCGGCACTGCGGACGCAGTACCGCGAGATCGACGGCGAAGCAAGGGCGTTCGTCCGTTCCCACCACCAGCTCGACTGCCCGGTCGTCGACGCTCCAGACGGTGACCTCGACGCCGTACTGCACGACGTGCGGCTGGGCGAGCTTGATCTAGGCAACGGCCCGCTCTTAAGGGCGCAACTGGTACGGCTATCCGACGAGCACCACGTCCTACTGCTAGTCGCCCACCACATCATCTTCGACTCAGCCTCGACTCCAGTGCTCACTCGCGATCTCGCCACCTACTACCGAGCCTGGCCGGACGATCCCGGCTTGCCCGCAGCAACAGACGGCATCGATCCCGCCAAGCCCAGTACGGCGGCCGATTCGGACTTCTGGCTCGGGCACCTCTCCGATGCCCCCGAGTTGGAGTTGCCCACCGACCGGCCACGTCCTCCGGTACGCAGCGGCGTCGGCCGGTCGGTCAGCCACGACCTCGACGGTCAGCTGGCTCAGCGGATCGCGGCCTACGCCGGCCAGACGGGCGTCACGGTCTTCAGTACGCTGCTTGCCGGGCTCGGCGTCGTGCTCGCCAGGTTCAGCGGACAGCGGGACTTCGTCCTCGGAACCGGCGTCTCCGGGCGGGGCAAGCAGGCTCAGGACTCCGTCGGGATGTTCGTGGACACCCTCCCGCTGCGCATCCGACTCACCGACGGCGCGAGTTTCGCTGGGTTCGCCAAAGACCTCGGACTGTCCTTGATGGACGCGGTCGATCACCGCGGGCTGCCCTTCGACGAGATCGTCGCCGCGCTCAACCCGACCCGCACCGCCGGCCGCAATCCCCTGTTCAGCATCGCCGTCGAGTTCGAGAACGGCACTGACACGATCTCGTTCGCGCCGCCGAGGGTGGCGGCCACGCTGCTCGACCTGCCGAGCGAGCGGGCCCCGCTCGACCTGGTGCTGTACCTGACTCACCGGGCCGACGGCGTGCAGTGCGTAGCCGAGTACGACAGCGCCCTGTTCGACGAAACCACGATCAGGCGTCTGCTCGCCTACCTGGAGCAGACGCTGGACCTCGCCACAGCCGATACGGACGTCTCGGTGCCGGACCTCTTCGTGCTCACCGCCGAGGACACCAGGCTGTTGTCCGAGCTGGAAGGTGACTCCACCGAAGAGTCGCCGCTCTGCCTGCACGAACTGTTCGAGCAGCAGGTCGATCTGAATCCGGACGCACTGGCGCTGACCGGCAAGGACGGCGACCTCACTTACGCCGAGCTCGACCAGCAGGCCAACCGGGTGGCCGTCGACCTGCTCTCCCACGGCGTCGGCCGAGCGGATCTGGTCGCGATCTGTCTGCCGCGCGGTCCACAGCAGATCGCCGCGCTGCTTGGCGTGCTCAAGGCTGGGGCCGGCTATCTGCCGTTGGATCCAGTCGTACCGGTGGACCGATTGCAGGCCCTGCTGGACGACGCCGGCGCAGTACTGGTGGTGACGAGTGAGGGAATGCCCGCGCTGGGCAGACCAGAGTTGCGCGTCGGCGCTGGGCAGGCGGATCGACCAGGAGTCAAGGTGTCGCCGGACGACCTTGCGTACTGCATCTACACCTCCGGCTCGACCGGTACGCCGAAGGGCGTGCTCGTCCCGCACCGCGGCACGGTCAACCACGTACTCCAGTACCTCGCCGCCCACCCGGGGACGATCGCGTTGCACTGGGCATCGCCGATGTTCGACGGCAGCGTGCACGAGATCTTCACGACGCTCGCCGCGGGTCAGACGCTGGTGCTGATCGACGACGCGGCCCGCTACGACTTGGCTCTGCTGGCCGACACGATCCGCAGCTACCAGGTGGAGCGAATCGTCATGCCGTTCAGCGCGGTCCATCTGTTGCTGGCGACCCGGCCGTCACTGCCGACGTTGCGGGAGATCTACACCGCGGGCGAGGCGGCCACGCCGACCGCCGCGGAGCACGAGTTCTTCGCCGCGCATCCGGACTGCGTTCTCTACAACGGTTATGGGCCGACCGAGGCCTCCATCGGGCTCACCGAGCACCTGGTCGGGGCGGGGGAGACCGCGCCGCCGATCGGGCGACCGTTCCCCGGCGTCCGGCTCCGGCTTCTCGACCCGGACCGCCGTCCGGTCCCGGTCGGCGCCGTCGGTGAGATCTGTGCCGAAGGCCAGTGCGTGACCGATGGCTACCTGAACAGGCCGGAGGAGACGGCCGCCGCGTTCTTCGCGCCGGGCCGGTACGCCACCGGCGATCTCGGCCGCTGGCGGTCTGACGGTGCGCTCGAGTTCCACGGACGGCGCGACGAGCAGGTGAAGATCCGCGGCGTCCGGATCGAACCGGGCGAGATCCGTGCCGCGATGCTCGATCATCCCGAGGTGACCGACGCCGCGGTGGTCGTGGTCGACGGTGAGCTCGTCGGCTACCTGGTCGGCACCGCCGACTTCACCGGCCTGGTCCACGACCTGGCGACACGGCTGCCGCAGTACCTGGTGCCGCGTCGTTGGGTCCGGCTGGATCAGTTGCCTTTGACAAGCACCGGGAAGCTGGACCGCGCCGCGTTGCCGGTACCGGAGGCTCCGCGAGGCGACGCCGCAGCCACGACAGAGTCGCAGCGGGCTTCGCAGGCCGTGTGGTGCGAGGTGCTAGGGCTGGCCGAGGTCGGTATCGACGACTCGTTCTTCGCACTCGGCGGCCACTCTCTGCTGGCGGTCCGGCTGCTCAACAAGGTCCGCGAGCTGACCGGAGTGGAGCTCACCCTGACGGACTTCTTCCGTACTCCGACCATCCGCGCGCTCGCGGACAGCCCGGCCGTGATCGTGGAGACCGCGCCCGCGACGTACGCGCAACGTCGTGCGCTGGGCCGCCACCAGGCCCGGACTGACGCGGCGATCTACAACGGCATCACCCGGGTGGACGTGACCGGCGCCCTCGATCCGGAGGCTCTGCAGGCGGCATTCCAGGTGATGACGGATCGGCATTCTGCTTTGCGTACCAGGGTTTTCGACGATCGTCAGGAAGTACTGGCCACCGTCCCGATCGTCCTGACGGCGGATGACCTGCCCGATGACGAGGCTCGGATCCACGAGTGGTGTGTCGCAGCCGCCTGGCCGGCACTGGATACCGCGCAGGCTCCGCTGTGGCGGGTCCGCCTCGGCCGGGTCTCGGCCGACCGCTGGGTGCTGGTGATGGTCGTCCACCACCTGATCTACGACGGCTGGTCGGCGCGACTGTTCTGGCAGGAGCTGTCCGCCCTCTATCGCGGCGACGAACTCGCACCGCCAACCCAGTTCACCGACTATGCCCGCTGGGAGCAGGCGAACCTCACCGGCGAGACCAGATCCGAACTGGAGGCGTTTTGGCGTGCTGAACTGGCCGGGGCATCACTTCGGCCGAAATTGCCGCTAGACCATCCGCGGCCGGAAGTCCTGTCAGGCCAAGGTTCCAGCCACCACCTCGACCTTTCGCTGGAAGTAGCCAACCGGATCAGGGCCACAGCGGCCGCGGCCGGTACTACGCCGTACGTCGTGATCGCGTCTGGCTTCGCCCGCTGGCTGGGGGAGCTCTGCGGCCAGGACGAGGTGGTGCTGCCGGTGTCCAGCGCGCGCCGGAGCCGCCCGGAACACGAGGGCGTGGTGGGCTATCTCGGTGAAGCGGTCCTGGTCCGGGTCAGGCTCGACGCCGCGGACCTGCTGGCCGCGACGGCGAGAGCGCTGTACTCCGCGCTGGACCACGAGGCTCTACCCCTGGCAGAGGTCGTCCGCACCGCGCTGCCGGATCAGGTCGGCCTGCCCTATCCGGCGGTGCTCTTCACCGTCATCACCAGCAAGCCGCCGACCCTGACACTGCCCACCGGCGAGTTCCCGGCTCGCGGTCTCGCCGTCCCAGGCCAGGCTCGGACCGAGCTCTACGTGGTCTTCACGCTCACCGAGGAGTCCTTCACGCTCGACATCGAGTACTCGACCGACCTCTTCACCTCCACGACCATCGCGGAGTGGGCAACCACCCTCAGCGCGACCCTGACGAGGCGGTGAGCGGTACGGAGGCGAGTACGTCGGGCCGCATGTACGGGCGTTCGCCGGGGTCGTGGTGGAAGCGGACCAACTCGACCGTGTCGATGGTGACCTCACCCAGGGAAACCGATCGGTACGCCTTCACCCAGGCGATCAGGTCCTCCGGCGCCGGGATGTCCGTGGTGAAGTGCAGAAGGTTCACGTACCAGATGTCACGGCGCTCGGCCTGTTCGTACCAGCCGTCCGGGCCGAGTTCGGTGGCGAACTGGTCCAGCAGGAGGTCGGCCTGGGCGTCGAGTGGGACAGCGCTGGCCATCACGGTGCCGGGGGTGAGGGTGAGCCCGGTGACCTGGACGCGAGCGGGCCCGGCGAGGACGGCGGCGCGCTTCAGGGCCGACTGGTAGCGCCGGATCACCGGCTCGGACGGGTCGACCACTGAACGGTAGGTCTCCAGGGCGCGGACGGTGAGATGAGCGGACCCGATCTGCCCGGTCTGCCAATGCCCGGGCCCGGCGAGCGCGGCGGCTTCGCGGGTGACCTCGTCCAGGCGACGGCTGAGGTCGCCACCGGCGGGAGGCCGCAGTACGACGCTGACCGGCCAGCGCCCGCCTTCCACCGGAGGAGCGTCGCGCTGGTGATCGCCGCTGGAGATGAGCGGTACGGCGGACTCGAAAAGCTGGTCGAACTTGGTTGGCTGGATGATCGTTTCCTTCGTCGTGATGGGCACTCGGTCGGGTATGACGCTCATTCAGAAGCTGGAGTTGGGGAATTGAGAAGGGATTCAGTAGGCGCACTGCTGGACCGGTTAAGGGGCGGGCCGGTTGGATGGGGGTATGACATCAAGGTTTGGATTGTTCGTTCCGCAGGGGTGGAAGATGGACCTCGCGGGGTTCGACGACCCCATCGAGCAGTGGGAAGCGATGACGGCGGTCGCGAAGAAGGCCGATGAGGGGTCCTGGGACTCGATCTGGCTGTTCGACCACTTTCACACCGTGCCGGAGCCGAGCACGGAGAGCACCTTCGAGTGCTGGACCGCGACCGCGGCGCTGGCGCGTGACACCAAGCGGGTGAACATCGGCCAGATGGTCGGCTGCAACGGTTACCGCAACCCGTCGCTCTACGCCAAGATCGCGTCGAGCGTGGACGTCGCCAGCCACGGCCGCCTGTACGCCGGCATCGGCGCCGGCTGGTACGAGCACGAGTGGAAGGCCTACGGCTACGAGTGGCCCGAACTGAAGGACCGGATGGGCGCCTTCCGCGAGGCCACCGAGATCATCTACAAGATGTGGACCGAGGACGAGCCCGTCTTCAAGGGCAAGTACTACTCGATCGACAAGCCGATCAACGAGCCGAAGGGTGTCCGCAAGCCGCACCCGAGCCTGTGGATCGGTGGCGGCGGCCCGAACGTGACGCTGAAACTGGTCGCCAAGTACGGCGACGCGGCGAACATCGGCGGCGGCAACCCCGAGGTGATCAAGGAGAAGGTGGCCATCCTCAAGGGCCACTGCGAGACGCTCGGCCGCGACTACGACTCGATCATCAAGTCGACCGGGATCAACGCGTTCCCGATCGACAAGGGCGACGACCCGAAGAAGGCGACCGAGAAGGCGCTCGGCCCGATGAACTGGGACAAGTTCGCCAACGACAACCTGATCGGCACCGAGGACGAGATCGCCGACAAGGTGGAGGCCGCGCTCGAGGCCGGCGCCGACTACGTGATCTTCTACGTGCCCGGCGTCGCCTACGACCTCGATCTGGTCACCCGGGTCGAGCAGGTCGCCAAGCGCTTCGCCTGACCCCTGAGCCGGCCTGACCCCTGAGCCGGCCTGACCCCAGAGCCGCCTGACCCAAGCCTGCACTGACCAGAATCGGTCATGGCGGGTGTAAGCCAGGTCGATCGATGGACCGTGGCCGGAGGCAACTGACAGGCTCGGCGGCGATGGCCTCGCGCCCGTCGGGGCATCGGAAGGTGCCCTCGTGAGTCCGTCACACCCCGCCGCCAGGCTGTTCTCGGCTGTGACTGTCGGCGCCCTGCTGGCGTCGACCGTCGCCGGAGCGCACGCGGTGAGCCCCTCCGCTGGTGGCGCCGACACAGGCGCCGGCGCCACCAGCCCCACCGCTCGACCCACCCCCGGGACGAACACCCACCGGATCACCCTCGTCACCGGTGACGTCGCGGAGTACACGACCACCCCGGACGGCCGGCGCAGCGCCAGGCTCGTCAACGGCGGCAACTACTACCTGGGCGACTTCGGCGACGAGTTGACCCTCGTACCGATCGCCGCGTACCCGATGCTGACCGAGGGCCGCCTCGACAGCCGGCTCTTCAACCTCACCGACCTGGTCGCGCAGGGCTATGACGACGCGGCCACTGCCAAGCTGCCGATGTTGCTCTCGGCCCCGACCGCCAAGGCGGCGCCTCAGCCGCCCGCGGCCGCCACCACGCGCCGTACTCTCGCCAGCGTCGGCACCACCGCGGTCACCGTGGAGAAGAGCAGGGCCAAGGACTTCTGGAACGGCGTCAAGGGCCCCAACCTGCGCAGCAGCGTCGGCAAGATCTGGCTCGACGGCCGCACCCGCGCGACTTTGGACCGCTCGACGAAACAGATCGGTGCCCCCAGCGCCTGGCAGGCCGGGTACGACGGCAAGGGCGTCAAGGTCGCCGTGCTCGACACCGGCTACGACGCCAACCACCCCGACCTGAAGAAGCAGGTCGTCGGGTCCGCGAGCTTCGTCCCCGACCAGGCGGTCCAGGACGGCAACGGCCACGGAACCCACGTCGCCTCGGTCGTCGCCGGCCTCGGCACCGCGTCCGACGGCACGCGCAAGGGCGTCGCCCCCGGCGCACAACTGCTCGTCGGCAAGGTGCTCGACAACGACGGAGTCGGGCTGGACTCCGAGGCGATTGCCGGGATGGAGTGGGCCGTCCAGCAGGGTGCCAAGGTGATCAACCTCAGCCTCGGCGGGTGGCCGACCGACGGCACCGATCCGATGAGCGAGGCCGTCGACCGCCTGTCGGCCAGCAGCGACGCTCTCTTCGTGATCGCCGCCGGCAACTCCGGAGGCGAAGAAACAGTCGGTACTCCGGGCGCCGCCGCCGCGGCGCTGACCGTGGGCGCGGTGGACCGGGACGACAAGCTCGCGCCGTTCTCCAGCCGCGGCCCGCGCCTCGGCGACGGCGCGATGAAGCCCGAGGTGACCGCACCGGGCGTCGCCATCGCCGCCGCCCGGGCAGCCGGGACCGACGGCGGCTACGCGCTCGACGAGAACTACACGGCCATGAGCGGTACGTCGATGGCCACTCCGCACGTAGCCGGCGCGGCCGCGATCCTGGCACAGCGGCATCCGGACTGGACGGGCGAGCAACTGAAGGCCGCCCTCGCCACGACGGCGGTGCCGAACAAGAGCGCGACCCCGGTCCAGCAGGGACTCGGCCGAATCGACCTGCCCCGGGCGCTCGATCCCAAGATCCTGGCGGACACGGCGAACCTGTACTTCGGCGACGTTTCCTGGACCGGTAAGGCGCCCGCCCCGGTCGCCCGGAAGATTGCTTACAGCAACAACTCGAAGCAGCCGGTGACCCTGGACCTGGCCGTCGAGGCCAAGTCCCCGGCCGGCGTTGCCGCGGCCGTCAAGGTCACTCCGGCCAAGCTGACGATCGCGCCGGGCGGTACTGCGTCCGCCACCGTCACCCTCGATCTGGCGAAGACCCAGCCGGCCAAGTACTCCGGCCGGCTGGTCGCGCGCGGCGGCGGTACGTCGTACGCGACGGGGCTGGGGTTCGCGGCGGGTGGCCGGCTCAACCAGGTGACGGTGAAGGCCATCGACCGGACCGGTCGCCCGGTCGGGGCATCGCCGTTCACGCCGAGCGGGGTGCAGTTGTGGAACCTCGACACCGGCGACGTGAACGGCATCATCTTCGACGAGACCGGCAGCCGCACGCTCGAGGTCCCGACCGGGCGGTATGCGGTGATGGCGTTCGTGATCGGAGCCGACGAGGCCGGCTGGGCAGACTCGATCATCTTGCTGGGGGATCCGGACGCGCGCGTCACCGCGGACCGCACCTTCGTCTTCGATGCCCGCACGGCGAACAAGGTCACGGTCCGGACGCCGCAACGGGCTGATCCGGACAGCGTCGGGGTCGCCTGGCACCGGAAGACCGCCGAGCGTGATGCCGTCTCCGGCTGGGCCTTCGACGGACAAGTTGCTGACGGCATCTATGCACAGAACTTCGGGCGGGTGTCCGACGGCAGCTTCCAGATGGTGCAGCGCTGGGATCTCGCCCAGCCGAAGCTGACCGTGGACGTCACCGGCCCCGGTGGTTTCCGGTTGCCGACGCCCCGCAACGTCGACGAGACCACCCCCTATGTCGGCACCGAGAAACTCGCGCTGTTCAACGGTGGGGACGGTAGCCCGGCCGAGCTGGAAGGCGCCGAGGGCAAGGTCGCGTTGATCCGCTGGCGTGACTACGACCGGACAGCCTCGCAGGTGCAGGCAGCGAAGGATGCCGGCGCCAAGGTGGTCTTCATGTACAACGAGCAGCCCGGGTTCTGGAGTGACGGCGCGATGGTCGGCATCCCCTTCTATCTCCTGCAGAGTGAAGAGGGTAAGAAGCTGCTCGCGAGCAGCGAGGTGCAGTTGACCGGCCTGCGCGACAGCACCTACCGGTACGACTTGGCGGTCGGTCCGTCGATCGTGACCGGTCCGATCACCTACGACTTCGCCCGGATGCGGCCGGCCGCGGTGACCACCAACTACGGGCAGACCGACGCTTGGCCGCTCCACGTCGACCAGCGCACCGCGCACCTCCCGGGCCTTGCTGTCGGGATGAGCTCCACGCGCCTGGTGGCTGGGCCGGTCAAGCGCACCGACTACCTCGCCAGCGATGTCCCGGGCACCACCTGGGACGAGAAGACGGCGGCAGGGGAGTGGAACGAGTCCGGCTTCGAGTACAGCCTGGGCCGGACCTACCGGCCGGACGAGAAGGTGACCCGGGACTGGTGGGCCTCGCTCGCCCGCCCGGCGATTCCGGTGACGAGTGGAAGTGAGGCCGAGGGACTGCCCGCTGCCCGGTTCGAGAACGCGCTGCGGGTCGCGATACCGCAGTACGTGAACGGCGATCGGAGCGTCTACGGCTGGAGCGACATGCGCGGCGACGAGACCGCGCTCAAGCTCAGCAGCAACGGCAAGGTGCTGGGCAGCAAGGACTGGTCGGTCGCGCAGTTCCCGGTGCCGGCGAAGACGGCCTGGTACGACCTGACCCTGGACGTGAAGCGGGCCGAGAACAGTTGGGCCAAGACCTCGACCGCGACCCACACGACCTGGCACTTCCTCTCCGGTACGACGAAGTCGCGCGCCGTGCTCCCTCTTGTCCAGGTGGACTACCAGCGGACCGGGAACACGCTCGAACTGAAGGCCGGGTACCAACCCGGCGTACGCGGCCTCGGCTGGTTCCGCACCACCGCCGAGGTGTCGTACGACGGCGGGAAGACCTGGCGACGGCTGACGGTCGTACCGCGGGGACTCGACCGCGGCACGGTCCAACTGCCCACCACGAAGGGCGAACTGACGCTCCGGGTGACCGCGCGGGACCTGATCGGCAACAGCATCACGCAGACCATCGACAAGGCCTGGGTGACAAAGTGAGAGATCCTCAAGTAAGCGCTTGACCACAGAAAAGGGCGACGCCACGAAGCCGGGGGGAGGTGCTCCGTGGCGTCGCCAGGGGCGCGCCCAGGGAGGGGTGGGGGCAGGCGCGCCGGTCTTGGGTGCTCAGTTCCCGAGGAGACCTCCCCCGAGAACTCCGAGCAGACCCAGCACGGACAGCAGGTTGCGGATCACCTGGTCGACCGCGGCGGTGCCGCCGGTCTGGTAGGCGGTCACACACTTCTGCAACTGCTGCTGGGTCGGGTTGGTGATGGTGACCTTCTTCATCTCCGCCTGGCAGTACGTCGTCGCCTTGGAGAGCTCGGTCACCGTGCTGCCGACCGTGCCCACGATGACGCCGGCCGCGGTCTGCAGCGTGGCGACCGGGTTCTTGGCCGGCGGGTTGGTCGTCGGGGGCGTGGTCGGCGGCTTGCTGGTGGGCGGCTTCGTCGTCCCCGGCTTGCTCGGCTGGTCCGACGGCTTGGTGGTCGGGGGCCGCTTGGTCGGGTCGCCGGACGGCTTGGTGGTGCCCTCGACCGTCTGCGGGCTCGGCTTCGAGCCCGGGTAGGTGGGCATGTCGACCGCCTGCGGCAGGTTGTCGTCCGCCGGGGCGTCGATGGTCGGGTCGCCGAACTGGTCGCCGGCCCGGTCGATGCCCTGACCGTCGCTCTCGGTCCCGTTACCGACGGCGATCCAACTGCCGCCCGCATACGCCTTGGCGATGCTGATCACCAGGTCGACGTAGGCCTGGGAGTGGTTGTAGCGCAGGACAGCCTGGTTCAGGTCGCCGGCCTTCGACAGGTTCATGTTGCCCGAGCACAGGTAGACGGCGGTCGACATGGCCGCGTCGTCGATGTCCTGCGGGTTCTTCGCGCCGTCGCCGTCACCGTCGACGCCCATCAGTTGCCAGGTCTGCGGGATGAACTGCATCGGCCCGACGGCCCGGTCGTAGGCGGCGTCGCCGTCCAGCTTGCCGGCGTCGGAGTCGGTGATCCTGGCTGTGCTGGTGCCGTCGAGGCGCGGGCCGTAGATGCCCGGCGACGCGACGCCGTCGGTGGTCAGCGAGTTCCCGCCGAAGCGGCCGTGGTTCGACTCGACCCGGCCGATCGCGGCCACCAGGGTCCAGGGGAGTTGGCAGCCCGGGTCGGCCTGGCCCATCGCTTGCTGGGCTCGTGAATAGGCCTTCAGCGCGGCGTTCGGGATGCCGTTGCGGGACAGGCCGGAGACCACCTGGGTCGGCTGCTCGCCCTTGTCCACGCCGTTGCCGACCGTGCCGGGCACGGGCACGTTCGCCGGGTCGGTGATCGGCTGCTTCGGCACGACGACCGGGTTGTTCGTCGACAGTCCCTGCTCCAGCGCCGCCGTGGCGACCGCCGGATCATCCGTGGCGCTGACGGTGAACGCGCTCGCGAACAACGCCAGCGGAATCAGCGGCGCCACCTGACGCCACCCGCCTCCGCCCAGGGCGCGACGCTTGCCCTTCGCCATCGATGATCCCCTCCGTGACTCATCGACCTGTCCCGCCCCACGCTGCGGACATGTCTCTCGGTCCTTGCCGGTCACCGCTGTCTCTGGTCTAACGCCTGTCCCGTGCGTGGGTTACGAGTGGACGCAGACAGTGCACGAGCGGTCACCGGGTACCCATACTGGCGCGTAACAACGCACAAGTGAAGTCCCCACATGCTGCTTACCGGCCGTGAACCGCGATGAGAGCGCGGTCCCCGCCCACCCGGCGTGCCGGTCTGTCGGGGAGAATGGCCGCCGTGTCAGACAACACCGAACTTTCCGCCACCCTGTTCGACCGCGCCTCCGCCGTCACGCCCGGTGGGGTGAACTCCCCGGTCCGCGCGTTCCGTGCCGTCGGCGGGGTACCGCGCTTCATGGCCTCGGGTGACGGATGTCACATCACCGACGTCGACGGCAACACCTATGTCGACCTGGTCTGCTCCTGGGGGCCGATGCTGCTGGGCCACGCCCACCCCGAGGTCACCGCGGCCGTCCAGGCGGCGGTCAGCCGCGGTACGTCGTACGGGACTCCGACGCGGGCCGAGGTGGAACTGGGCGAGGAGATCGTCGCCCGTACTCCGGTCGAGAAGGTGCGGCTGGTCTCGTCGGGCACCGAGGCGACCATGTCGGCCCTGCGGCTGGCCCGCGGCGCCACCGGCCGCGCCAAGATCGTGAAGTTCGCCGGCTGCTACCACGGGCACGTCGACGCGCTCCTGGCTCAGGCCGGCTCCGGCGTGATCACCCTCGGCATCCCCGGCACCCCGGGCGTCACCGAAGCGACCACCGCCGACACGATCGTGCTGCCCTACAACGACAAGGCCGCCGTGACCGAGGCGTTCGCCCAGTACGGCGACCAGATCGCGGCGGTGATCACTGAGGCCTCGCCGGGCAACATGGGCGTGGTTCCGCCGGTCGACAACTTCAACGCCTTCCTCGCCAGGACCTGCAAGGACAACGGCGCCCTGTTCATCTCCGACGAGGTGATGACGGGCTTCCGGATCACCAAGTCCGGCTGGTACGGCGTCGACGGCGTCGAGCCGGACCTGATGACGTTCGGCAAGGTGATGGGCGGCGGATTCCCCGCGGCGGCGTTCGGCGGCCGGGCGGATCTGATGGCCCACCTGGCGCCGGAGGGCTCGGTCTACCAGGCAGGCACCCTGTCGGGGAACCCGATCGCCACCACGGCCGGTCTGACCACGTTGCGACTGGCAACCGACGAGGTCTACGCCAGGCTCGACGAGACGTCCGCCACCCTCCAGCGGCTGGTCGCGACCGCGCTGGACAAGGAAGGTGTGCCGTACGTCATCCAGAACGCCGGGAACCTCTTCAGTGTCTTCTTCGTGGAGTCAACGGAGGGTCAGCAGCAGATCCGGGACTTCGCCGGGGCCGGTGCCCAGGTGCTGCCCAGATTCGCTGCCTTCTTCCATGCCATGCTGGACGCCGGCGTCTACCTGCCGCCGAGCGCCTTCGAGGCCTGGTTCGTGAGTGCCGCCATCGACGACGACGCTCTGGCCACGGTCGAGACCGCACTGGCCATGGCTGCCCGCGCCGCGGCAGCCGTCAAGAACTGAGAAGGACTGCGCAGAAGTGAAGGGAAGGGCTCGGTGACCGAAACGACGGTCGTGCACCTGATGCGTCACGGCGAGGTGCACAACCCGACCGGCGTGCTGTACGGCCGGATCCCTGATTTCCATCTGTCCGAGCTCGGCCGCAAGATGGCCGAGCGGGTCGCCGAGCACGTGGCCGGCCGGGACATCGTGCACCTGGTCAGTTCGCCGCTGGAGCGGGCCCAGGAGACGATGGAGCCGATCGCCAAGACGTTCGGGCTGACCCCGGACCTCGACGAGCGGGTGATCGAGGCGGCGAACCTGTTCGAGGGCAAGAGGTTCGGCGTCGGCGACGGCGCGCTGCGCAACCCGAGCGCCTGGTGGCTGCTGCGGAACCCGATCAAGCCGTCGTGGGGCGAGCCGTACCAGCAACTCGTCCGGCGGATGCGGGACGCGATCGAGACAGCCCGGCAGAAGGCCGCCGGGCACGAGGCGCTGATCGTGTCGCACCAGTTGCCGATCTGGATCGTGCGGTCCGCGATCGAAGGCCGCCGGCTGCCGCACGATCCGCGCAAGCGGCAGTGCAGCCTGGCCAGCCTGACCTCGTTCACCTTCCACGGCGAGTCGATCGTGTCGGTCGGCTACGCCGAACCGGCCAAGGACCTGCTGCCGATCAAGAACCCGAAGAAGTTCGTAGGCGGCGCCTGATGCGCGGGCTCGGTACCGGGCGGTCGTCGATCCAGTCCCGCCGCGGCCAGGTGCTCCTGGCCGCCGCGGTGATGATCGCGGTCACGGCCTGCAGTTCGGGCCAGGAGTCCAGCGACAGCCGGCAGGGTCAGACCGGGTTCGTCAGCGGCTCCGGCCGGGTCGCGAGCTTCGCGCCGGCCGACCGCGAACCGGCGCCCGAGTTCGGCGGCACCACCCTCGACGGCAAGCAGTGGAACTCCAAGGACAACCTCGGCAAGATCATCGTGATCAACGTCTGGGGATCCTGGTGCGGGCCGTGCCGGGAAGAAGCGCCGGGCCTGACCGAGGCGGCCAAGGAGCTCGGACCGTCCGTGCGGTTCATCGGCCTGAACACCCGCGACCTCGACCCGGCGCCGGCCCGCAAGTTCGTGGCCGCGTTCGGAGTTCCGTTCCCGAGCATCTACGACCCGTCCGGCAAGCTGCTGCTGAAGTTCCGCGGCCAGAAGGTCTCGGCCAGTTCGATTCCGTCGACGCTGGTGATCGACAAGCAGGGCAAGGTGGCGTCCCGGGTGCTCGGGCCGGTGACGAAGCAGACTCTGCTCGGCATGGTTCATGATGCTGCCGCTGGTTGACCGAAGGATTCAGCACAGTGGGTGAGTGGTTCGCGGAGTCGATGACGGGTTCGATGCTGGTGGCACTGCCGATCGCGGTGCTCGCCGGGACGATCTCGTTCTTCTCGCCCTGCGTGGTGCCACTCCTGCCCGGCTACCTCTCCTACGTGACCGGGCTGTCCGCCGCCGAGCTGGGATCGGAGCGCCGGGGCCGGATGCTGGCCGGGACCAGCCTGTTCGTCGCGGGGTTCTCGGCCGTCTTCATCCTGACCGGAGTGCTGTTCGGTGCCGCCGGCAACGCCCTGATCGAGCACCAGACGCTGATCACCCGGATCCTGGGTGGCGCGACCGTAGTACTGGGGCTGGTCTTCCTGGGTGGGTTCGGGTTCCTGCAGCGGGACATGCGGGTGCACCGGGTCCCGGCCGTGGGGATCGCGGCGGCGCCGTTGCTCGGCGTACTGTTCGGCTTCGGCTGGACGCCGTGCATCGGGCCGACGCTCGGTACGGTGATGAACCTGGCGGCGACCGAGGGAAGCACCGGCCGGGGCGCGACGCTGGCGCTGGTCTTCAGCCTCGGGCTCGGCATTCCGTTCATCATCGCCGCGCTGGCCTTCCGCCGCATGCTGGGTGCGGTCGCCTGGGTGCGCCGGCACCAACTGCTGGTGATCCGGATCGGCGGCGTGCTGATGATCGCCGTGGGGCTACTGCTGCTGACAGGGGTATGGGATTCGATGACCGCCGATCTCCGGCAATGGGTCGCCAACTTCGGGTCGGCGGTGTGAGATGACCGACGTCAAGGACCGTACCGAGGCACCTGCGCCTCCGGACCTGCCCGGGCTCGGCCTCGTCGGCTGGCTGCGCTGGACCTGGCGGCAGCTGACCTCGATGAAGACGGCCCTGGTGCTGCTCTTCCTGCTCGCCCTCGGCGCGGTCCCCGGGTCGCTGATCCCGCAGACCGCGATCGACCCGGTCAAGGTCGCCGACTACCTCGAGGCGCACCCGAAACTGGGTCCGGTCTACGACAAGCTCGGGCTGTTCGACGTCTACAAGTCGGCCTGGTTCTCGGCGATCTACCTGCTGCTGTTCATCTCGCTGGTCGGCTGTGTGCTGCCGCGGCTCCGGGTCTACCTGAAGGCCTTGCGGGCCCGGCCGCCGAAGCCGCCGCGCAACCTGAACAGGCTGCCCGGCTACCAGTCCTTCGAGCCGGCCGCGGACGGCGACGTACTGGACCTGGCCGCGAAGGAACTGCGCCGCCGCCGGTTCCGGGTCGAGCGGTACGACGGCGCGGTGGCCGCCGAGCGCGGTTATCTGCGCGAGGCCGGCAACCTGCTCTTCCACTTCTCCCTGATCGTGGCGCTGATCGGTGCCGCCTGGGGTGCGCTGTTCGGCTACCGCGGCACGGTACTTGTTGTCGTAGGCAACGGCTTCTCGAACTCGGTGGCCCAGTTCGACGACTTCACCCCCGGCCGGGTCTTCACCCCCGACGACCTGCCGCCGTTCTCGCTGACGGTGAAGGACTTCAAGGTTGCCTTCCAGACCGACGGCCCGCAGCGCGGCGCGGCGACCTCGTTCAACGCGCCGATCACCTATCAGGAGACGCCGGAGTCGCCGGAGCGGTCGTACGACCTGCGGGTCAACCATCCGCTCAAGGTGGACGGCGCCAGCGTCTTCCTGCTCGGCCACGGTTACGCGCCGCGGGTGACCGTACGGGACGGCAAGGGCGAGGTCGCGTTCTCCGGCCCGGTGCCGTTCCTGCCGCAGGACGGCAACTTCTCCTCGTTCGGCGTGGTCAAGGCGCCGGACGCCCGGCCCGAGCAGCTCGGCTTCGAGGGCTACTTCCTGCCCTCCGCGGTGATCGACGAGCGCGGCCCGATCTCGGTGTTCCCCGACGACCTCAACCCGGCGTTGGTGATGACCGCGTACTACGGCCGCCCGGGCGAGGAGACCGGCAAGCCCCAGTCGGTGTACCAGCTGGACAAGACCAAGCTGACCCAGTTCGACAACGGCGAGGGGGACAAGCTGCGGTTCCAGCTCGCTCCCGGGCAGAGCATCACCCTGCCGGACAACCGCGGCTCGCTCACCTTCGACTCCTACGAGCGCTGGGTGAAGCTGCAGGTCAGCCACACCCCGGGCCTGAATCTCGCGCTGGTCGGGATCTCCCTGGCCATCCTCGGGTTGATGGGCTCGCTGTTCATCCACCCCCGGCGTACCTGGGTGCGGGTCCGGACCGTCGATGGGCGTACCGTGGTCGAGGTCGCCGGACTGGACCGGGGACCCGAGCGTGGCCTCGGGGACGAGATCCAGGCCATCGCACAAGCCTTGAGACCCTTGCCAGCGAAAGACTCGACCCAGCAGGAGCAGCCATGAGCCCGGAGACCTACGCGCAAGTCTCCAACCTGGTCATCCCGACTGCCACCGTGATCTACCTGCTGGCGATGATGGCGCACGCGCTGGAGTGGGGGATGGGGCGTGCGGTCGCCGTCAAGGCGGCTGTTGAGCAGCCTGCTGAGGTCCTGGTGGGCTCAAGCTCTGCCGGCGCGCAGGACGTCGCCGTACCGGCTGGCGCTGCTTCGGTTGCTGGTGGTGCGGGTGGCGACGGGGGGTCCGAGCGGTCCGCGGCGGCGAGCCGGATCGGGGTGATGCTGACCTGGCTGGGCTTCGTGCTGCACTTCGTCGGCGTGCTCACCCGTGGACTCGCGGCCGACCGCGTGCCGTGGGGCAACATGTACGAGTTCACCATCACGTCTTCGCTCGCGGTGGCCGCTGTCTACCTGGTCTTCGTGCACCGGTACAAGCTGCAGTGGCTGGGGCTCGGCGTGACCCTGGTGGTCGCCGCCACCCTCGGCCTGGCGACGCTGCTGCTCTACACGCCGGCGGGACCGCTCGTGCCGGCGCTGCACTCGTACTGGCTCGTCATCCACGTGTCCGCCGCGGCAATCTCCGGCGGTGCGTTCACGGTCGGCGCGCTGATCTCGATCCTGTACCTGCTGAAGTCTCGCGCCGAGCGCGGGGTGCTGGCGGGCGGCTCGATGTCCGAGTCGATGAAGCGGTTGCCGAGCGCCGAGGCGATGGACGGTACGGCGTACAAGGTGCTGGCGTTCGCCTTCCCGCTCTGGACCTTCGGAGTACTGGTGGCCGGGCCGATCTGGGCGGAGTACGCCTGGGGCCGGTACTGGGGCTGGGACCCCAAGGAGGTCTGGGCGCTGGTCACCTGGGTCGTGTACGCCGCCTACCTGCACGCCCGCGCGACCGCCGGCTGGCGGGGACGCCCGGCCGCCATCATCGCGATCGTCGGCTGGCTGGTCTTCGTCTTCGACTTCGTCGGCGTGAACCTGCTGGTCTCGGGCCTGCACTCGTATTCCGGAGTCTGACGATGAAGGAATTCGCCATCTACACCGGCCTCCGGCTGGTCCTCTTCGCCGCCTGCTTCGCCGTCCTGTGGTTCGCCCTGAACAACTGGCTGACGATCTTCCCCGTGCTGCTGGTCGCGCTGATCGTCTCGTCGATCCTGTCGATCTTCGTTCTCCGAGCCGCCCGCGACCGCCTCGCCGGCACCATCGAGCAACGCGCCGCCCGCATCACCTCCAAGCTGGACGCCTCCCGCCGCGCCGAAGACGACGACTGAAAGAAAGCAAGAAAAGCAAGAAAAGCGGAGGATGGTCCGCCGGTGGGTGCTGCCGGCGGCGGTCTCCGGCTGTCAGTCCACTCAACTGAGCGTCAGAGCAGTGCAGCCGACCAAGCCTGCTAGAGACTGACCCACTGGCCGGCACCCCGCCCTCTATGCCGGCGGGTGGAGACGGTCCCCCCTTCAGCTGCACTCCGATCGGCTGCGCTGAGCTGGCGCCCCCGGTGAGTGTGCCGGGTCTGCGGCCGGCCGGCGTTGACCGGTCGAAGCTGCTCTCGCGTGCTCCTCCGCGGTATCTCGGAGTTCTTGAGCCTCAGCGCGGCATACCAGTTGGTTTGGTGGTACGGAGAGTGATGTAGGCCACTGTCAGAAACTTCGGTAAATCATTTGTGCATTGGTTCACATGAGTCGTAACGTAGTTGATGAAACGAAACCGTTTCGTTCTATCAGCTACTGACTGACTACATAGGGTGATTGCCGAGCTATGAACGATGTCGCCGATGCAGGCCCGCGGTTGCGGCCGCGGGTTGAGGGTGGGCGCGAGGAGGAGATCCTCGACGCGACCGTCGAGGTCCTTGCCGAGCTCGGCTACGACCGGCTGACGATGGACGCGGTGGCGACGGCTGCCAAGGCCAGCAAGGCGACGCTGTACCGGCGGTGGACCACCAAGGCGGAGTTGGTCGTCGACGCGATCAGCCGGGCCAAGGGGTGTCCGGTGCCGAACGACATCGACACGGGGAGTCTGCGGGGGGACCTGATCTCGATGTCGTGCGGTGAGGGTGGATTCACCTCGGAGATGCCGTTGTCGGTGATGGCCGGTCTGCTGACCGCGCTGCACCGGGACGAGGATCTCCAGAAGGCCTTCAAGCAGAACTTCCTGGCGCCGCGGGTGGCTGTCACGACCCGGGTCTACGAGCGGGCGGTCCGGCGTGGCGAGATCGGCGCCGACGTGGACGTCGAACTGCTCTCGCAGACCTTGCCCGCGCTCGTCGTCCACCACGCTTTCGTGCTCGGCATCGAGCCCACCGACGACTTGATCCTGCGGGTCATCGACCACGTCATCCTGCCTGCGGCGCGGGGGTCGCAGGCGAGCTGAACCGGCGAGGGGCCGGACTCAGCGACCGACAAGCCAGTAACACCCAAGAGGGGATATTCCAGCATGTCTGAAGACGTCATCAAGGCCGAACCGCCGGAGGGGCGGCCGGTCGACACGGTGGCCGAACCGGCCGCCCATGGCCACCGCAACCTCGGCATCGCGCTCGCGCTGATCAGCATGGCGCAGCTGATGGTGGTGCTCGACGGCACCATCGTCAACATCGCGCTGCCGCACATCCAGAACGACCTGGGCTTCAGCAACGCCTCGCTGCCGTGGGTGGTCAACGCCTACGCGCTGGCCTTCGGTGGTCTGCTGCTGCTCGGCGGCCGGATCGGGGACATCCTCGGCCGCCGCAAGGTATTCATCTTCGGTGTCGTGCTGTTCGGCATCGCCTCGTTCCTGGGCGGCATCGCGCAGAACGAGACGCTGCTGCTGGCCAGCCGCATCCTGCAGGGCCTCGGTGCCGCGGCGGCCTCGCCGAACGCGCTGGCGCTGATCACCACCACCTTCCCGGCCGGCAAGGAGCGCAACCGCGCGATGGCCGTCTACGCCGCGATGTCGGGTGCGGGTGCCGCCGTCGGTCTCATCCTCGGTGGTCTGCTGACCGAGGCCTCCTGGCGCTGGACCTTCTTCATCAACACTCCGATCGGCCTGGTCGTGGCCGTGCTGGCGATCCGCTTCCTGGGTGGGTCGGCCCGCCAGACCGGCAAGTTCGACCTGCCGGGCGCGATCACCGGAACGGTCGGTCTGACCTCGCTGGTCTACGGTCTGACCCACGCCGCCCAGAGCAGCTGGGGCGACGCCGAGACGGTCGGCTTCATCGCCGCCGGTGTGGTGCTGATCGGGGTCTTCCTGGCCATCGAGGCCCGCTCGCGGCACGCGTTGATGCCGTTCCGGATCCTCGCCAACCGGACCCGCGGGATCAGCTTCTTCGTGATGCTGATCGTCGGTGCCGCGTTGTTCTCGATGTTCTACTTCCTCGGCATCTTCATCCAGAACGTGCTCGGCTACAGCGCGCTGAAGACCGGCTTCGCCTTCCTGCCGTTCAGCTTCGGCATCGTGCTGGCGGCACAGATCGCGTCGGTGCTGATCGCCCGGATGGACCCGCGCTGGATCTCCGGTGCCGGTGCGGCGATCGCGGCCGGCGGCATGTTCGGCTTCACCCAGCTCGAGCTGGACTCGAGCTACCTGACCCACCTGCTGCCGTACATCCTGCTGCTGTCCTTCGGGATGGGCCTGATCTTCGTGCCGCTCACGCTGACCGCGGTCAGCGGGGTCGCCAACGAGGACTCCGGTGTCGGGTCGGCGGTGCTGAACACGGTCCAGCAGATCGGTGGTGCGATCGGTCTGGCGCTGCTCGGCACGGTCTCCACCAACGCGATCAAGGACAAGTTCACCGAGCTGGCTCCGGGGCTGGCGCAGGCCGCGCAGGCCGCGCCGGACCAGGCCAAGCAGCTCGAGGGTCAGGCCACGGCGATCGCCACCACGCACGGGTTCACCACGGCGTTCCTGGTGTCCGCGTTCATGTTCGTCGGTGCCGCGGCGGTCACCCTGATCGGCCTGTCGGTCAAGCACGAGGACCTGGCCAACGACGGTCAGCCGGCGCACCTGGGCTGACCCGCACGAACTCGAAGGGCCGCTTTCCGGGAGGGGGAGGCGGCCCTTCGTCTGTCTCAGAGCTTCTTGCGCATGACGAGTTCGCGGTGGATGCCGTCGGGCATCAGGTCGCCGGACTCGTCGGTGGGAGTGAAACCGCTGCGCAGGTAGAGGGCGTGGGCCTGGTCGTTGCCCTCGACAACGGACAGCTTGAGGGTGTGGGCGGCGTCGTCGCGGGCCCACTGCTCTACCTGCGCGATCAGCCGATCGCCGATGCCCCGGCCGCGTCCCGCCGGTGCGATCCACATCGACACGAGTTCGACGACCCCGTCCTCCTCGGCCCGCAATCCGCTGGCCATGCCGACCGGAGTACCGTCCAGGACCGCGACCACGTTGCGTCCGCCCGGCAGGGCCAGGCGCGCCCGCCACCGGTCCTCCTCGGCGTCCACCCAGTCCGCCAGCCGCGACCCGAACGCGTACGGCGCGTCGGCCAGCGCCGCCAGCCGCAACTCCCGCCAGATCCGCCAGTCGTCAGAAGTCAGTTCCCGAAGCTCGATCACCCCGACACCTTCTCAGGCGCCGGGTCAGGTCTTGCAGGCCGCGGGTGGTACAGGTGGTCAGCGGGGCGGGAACTTGGAGTTGACCCAGTCGCGGACGCCGCCGAGGCCGTCGCTCATCTCGCGCACCAGCTTGGCCAGCGGGTCCTGCGAGCGGGCGAACGCGTCGGAGTACGACTTGGCCGCGTTCCTGGCCTCCTGGGTCATCGAGGCGTCCTTGTCCTCCTGCCGCTTCGGGTAGGTGCCGGAGACGATCTGCGTGTACTCACCCTCGTCCACCCAGCGGCGCAGTTCGTGCGCGCGGATCACGGCCAGCGGGTGGGTCTGCGCCTCGAGCAGCAGCAGCTTGAGCACGCTGTCGCGCAAATCGCCGGCACTCTCGTACTCCGTGCCCTGGGCGAGGAAGGCGGTCGTGTCCAGCTGGTCGAGCTGTCCGCCGCTGGCCAGCTTCATCTGCACCCGCAGCGCGACCGCCGGGTCCTGTACTGCGAGCAGGCCGGCCCGGTCGCCCGACAGCTCGGCCTTGCGGGACCACTCGTGCAGGGCGGCGATGATGGCGCGGAGGCCGAACGCGCCGATCGGCATCCAGTTGACCGCGCCGGTGAGACGCATCAGCCAGAGCAGCAGCGACTGGTAGAGCGCGTGCCCGCTCTGCGCGTGGCCGAGTTCGTGGCCGAGGATGAACCGGGTCTCCTCGTCGTCGAGCCCCTGGACCAGCGCGCTGTTCAGCACGATGAACGGCCGGTCCATGCCGATCGTGACCGCGTTCCAGACCGGGCTGTTGGTGACGTACAGCTCGGGCAGTTGGCGGACGTCGAGGGTGGTCGCGGCCTCGGTGTAGAGCCGGTGGACCTTGGGGAACTGCCGCTCGTCGACCCGGATCGCCGAGCCGAGGTACTGCAGCCGGAAGGCCCGCTCGTTGATCAGCCCGGACATCTTCCGGAGCACGAAGTCGAACCCTTTGAGCTGCCGCAGCGCCACCAGCGCGCCGCGGTCGGCCGGATGCTCCCAGGCCCGGGAGCTGATGTCGGTGAGCGTGGCCCGGTGCCGGGTCGGCCGCTCGTCGTTGTCGGTCATCGTTCCCCCACAGGTCGGCGTGATTCCTTCCAACGTAGCCGCCCTCGGGGTCCGCGCGCTGATCCGGGACGGCGTCGTGGTGCAGGCCAGGTTCGGCACCTACAGCCGGGTGCGCGACTGCTGATCCGGATCCGTCCAGGAGCCCTGCCCGTTCTGCGGAGCGGGCAGGGCTTGCGGACCGGGCTCACTCGGACCACGGGGCCGCAGCAGGGCCGCTGCTGCCAGTCCCGGAAGCCAGCCGATCGGGATGGACCACCAGCCGAGGTGCAGGTTGAAGGCGCCGATCATGACCGCCCAGCTCAGCGCAGTACCCCAGAGCCAGTACCAGAATCCGTTGGTGCCGCCCGGCCGCCCGGCCCGCTTCGCCCGCCGGGCACCGACCCAGGCCAGTACACAGCTCACCGGCAGTGCCGCTGTGACCGCGAGCACCCCCAGCACCACCAGTAACACTGCTTGCTCGCCCGGCGTCAGGTGGAACTCGAACCCCATCGGAATCATGGTCTCGATCCTGCTGCCCGCGGCGCCGGTTGCAGAGAGTAGGAATACTCAATCGGTGCTGGGCTGTCCTAGCCTGACCCCATGAGTGAGGTATTCGGGGCGTCGAGCAAACCCCTGCCGTGTCGCGAGGTTGACCGGCGGGATGACAAGAAGCGGGCCTGGGTGTCGGAGGCGATCCGGCTGGTGGAGGCGGATGCCAACCGCAGCGCCGACACGCACCTGCACGTGTTCCCGATGCCGGCCGGCGTCGGCGTCGACCTGTACCTCAAGGACGAGGCCGTGCATCCGACTGGCTCGCTCAAGCACCGGCTTGCGCGCTCACTGTTCCTCTACGCGCTCTGCAACGGCTGGATCCAGGAGGGCACCACGGTGATCGAGGCCTCCAGCGGCTCCACCGCGGTCAGCGAGGCGTACTTCGCCCGCATGCTCGGGTTGCCGTTCGTCGCGGTGATGCCGGCCTCGACCAGTCCGGAGAAGGTCGAGTTGATCGAGTTCTACGGCGGCCGCTGCCACTTCGTCGAGCGCTCCGGGCAGATCTACGGCGAGGCCAAGCGGCTCGCCGAGGAGACCGGCGGGCACTACATGGACCAGTTCACCTACGCCGAGCGGGCCACCGACTGGCGCGGGAACAACAACATCGCCGAGTCGATCTTCGGCCAGTTGGAGCTCGAGGAGCACCCCATTCCGGCCTGGATCGTGGTCGGCGCCGGCACGGGTGGCACCTCGGCCACGATCGGCCGCTACGTGCGCTACCAGCGGCACGACACCTCGGTGGCCGTGGTGGACCCGGAGAACTCGGCCTTCTTCCCCGCCTTCGAGTCCGGTGACGGCGACTTCGCCACCGGCCGCCCGTCCCGGATCGAGGGCATCGGCCGGCCGCGGGTCGAGCCGTCGTTCGTGCTCGGCGTGGTGGACCGGATGATCGCCGTGCCGGACGCGGCGTCGATCGCGGCGATGCGGTTCTGCTCGAAGGTGACCGGCCGGCTGGTCGGTGGGTCCACCGGCACCAACCTGTGGGGTGCCCTGCGGCTGGCGGCGGAGATGCGGCGTACCGGCGCTCGCGGGAGCATCGTGACGCTGCTGTGCGACAGCGGCGATCGGTACAGCGACACGTACTACGACGACGGGTGGCTCCAGCGGAACGGGATCGACCTCGCGCCCTACACGGAGACGCTGGAAGGCTTCGCGGAGACCGGGCGCTGGCGGGAGCCGGTCCGCTAGCCCCAGAGCTAGCCTCCGAGCGCTAGGCCGACGGCGAGCCCGATGGCGTAGACCAGTTCGGTCAGGCCGGTTCCCTTGAGTACGGGGATGAGTGCCGGGCCGACGGCGTCGCTGACGACCACGCGGACAGCCTTGACCCCCAGCGGCAGCGCGATGAGCGCCAGCAGCGCCCAGGGCGTCGCCAGAGCTGACAGCGCGGCCAGGATAAAGGCCAACGCGATCAGTGCGGCGTAGAGCTGCCGCGACCGCGCAGCACCCAGTACTACGGCCAGCGTGCGCTTCCCGGTCACCATGTCCGTGGGGATGTCGCGGAGGTTGTTGGCCACCAGCAGAGCGCAGGCGATGCTGCCGATGGCTACTGCGCCGGCCACCGCCGTCCAGTGAAGCTCCTCCGCCTGCACGAAGGTGGTGCCGAGCACTGCGACCAGTCCGAAGAAGAGGAAGACCGCTACTTCGCCAAGAGCGCGGTAGCCGTACGGCTTCTTGCCGCCCGTGTAGAACCAGGCACCGGCCAGCGAGGCGGCCCCGACGGCCAGCAGCCACCAGTTGGACGTCGCGCAGAGCACCAGACCCAGTACTGCGCCGATGCCGAGGCAGGTGAACGCCGCAGCCTTCACCTGTCCCGGGCTGGCCACCTTGGAGCCCACGAGCCGGAGCGGGCCGACCCGGTTCTCGTCAGTGCCGCGGATGCCGTCTGAGTAGTCGTTGGCGTAGTTGACGCCGATCTGCAGGAACAGTGCGACCCCCAGGGCCAGCAGCGCCTTCCACCAGACGAAGCCGTCCAGGAAGGCGGCTGCGCCCGTACCGACGAGCACGGGAGCGATCGCGGCGGGCAGCGTGCGAGGGCGGGCGCCTTCGATCCACTGGGCAGGGGTGGCCATGAGCAACGATTCTGTCAGCCCCCTGGCAAGGGCTCGCAGGCGGCACAGGCTGCAAGCCCGCCGAGCCCGCGCCGTACGCTCGGATGGATATGTCTACGTTGCGCCTGGTCCCTGGCACCCCGGATGCCGTGTTGTCGGCACTCACCGCCGTACTGGACGGGACTGGTACTCCGTTCGCTCCCGTGCCGGCTGATCCTGCCGCAGCCGAGCGGGTCCGGCAGGCGGTGGCACCGGACGAGCCGCTCGAGTCTGACGACTGTGCGGTGATCCTGGCGACGTCTGGCTCCTCCGGCGAGCCAAAGGGGGTCATGCTCTCGGCTGACGCTCTGGTCGCCTCTGCGACGGCTACTCACGATCGGCTCGGTGGACCCGGGCAATGGCTGCTACCCATGCAGCCGTACTTCGTGGGTGGGCTGCAGGTGCTCACGCGCTCTGTGATCGCGGGGTATGCGCCGGTGGTGCTGGGGGAGAGCTTCAGCGCCGCGGCTGAGGCTATGACCGGTGAGCGCAGGTACACGGCGATGGTTCCGACGCAGCTGGCTCGATATCTCGACAGGGAGTTGGAGGCGCTCCGGAGCTTCGACGCGATCGTGATCGGCGGGGCTTCGATGTCGGCGGAGTTGAAGGCGCGGGTGCGGGCGGAGGGTGTGACGGCGATCCCGGCGTACGGGATGACGGAGACGGGCAGCGGGTGTGTCTATGCGGGCGAGCCGCTGAACGGTACCTCCGTGGACTTCGACGACGGGCGGATTCTGATCAAGGGACCGACATTGTTCTCCGGGTATCGGCTGCGGCCCGAGCTGACCGCTGAGGTGTTCCGCGACGGGTGGTTCCGGACGCAGGACCGCGGTCGGCTGGTCGACGGACGGCTGCAGGTGGTCGGGCGCCTGGATGACGTGGTCATCTCTGGCGGCGTCAACGTCACGCTCACCGCCGTCCAGGCTCGACTGCTCGAGCACCCGGGCGTCGCGGATGCGGTGGTGCTCGGTGTGCCTGACGCGGAGTGGGGGAGCCGCGTGGTCGCGTTTGTGGTTGGTCAGCCAGGCAGGGATCAGCTCCGGGATTTCGTCTCAGAGGTCCTTCCGCGGACGTGGGCGCCACAGCAGGTGGTCGAACTGACCGAGCTTCCGATGCTGGCGTCCGGCAAGGTCGATCGGCAACGGCTGGCGGAGGGCGTCCGGTGATCACCTACTCGATCGGGCTCAAGAACCGGTTCCGCGGGATCACGGTCCGCGAGGGGATGCTGTTCGAGGGTGCGGCGGGATGGGCCGAGTGGAGTCCGTTCCTCGACTACGACGACGCCACCTGTGTCTCCTGGCTCCGGGCTGCTCGTGAGGCTGCTGACGAAGGATGGCCGGCGCCGGTGCGGTCCGTAGTACCGGTGAATTGCACTGTGCCGGCGGTCGGGCCGGAGAAGGCCGCAGCCATAGTGCGGGCCTCTGGGTGCGGTACTGCGAAGGTCAAGGTGGCCGAGCCGGGTCAGACGCCGGCGGATGACCTGGAGCGGGTCGAGGCTGTCCGGGACGCCATCGGCGGAGGCCGGGTGCGGATCGACGCGAACGGCGCGTGGACAGTGGATGAGGCGCTGTCGGCGTTGAAACAGCTCGCACGCTTCGACCTGGAGTATGTGGAGCAGCCGTGCGCTTCGGTGGAGGACCTGGCCGCAGTACGTCGGCGTACGGAGGTGCTGGTGGCTGCGGACGAGTCGATCCGGCGGGCGGAGGATCCCCTGCTGGTGAAGAAGCTCGAGGCCGCCGACATCGCAGTACTGAAGGTGCAGCCGATCGGCGGCGTCCGGGCCTGCCTGGACATCGCTGAGCAGATCGGACTGCCTGTAGTCGTGTCCTCTGCTTTGGAGACCTCCATAGGCATTGCAGCCGGAGTAGCACTGGCTGCCGCTCTACCGGAGCTTCCGTACGCGTGCGGCCTCGCCACTGTCTCCATGTTCACGTCAGAGGTCGTCGCCGAACCACTACTGCCTGTTGACGGGTTCCTGCCGGTGAAGCGGCTCGAACCAGATCCAGCCTTGCTAGCCGCAGCCACGGCCGATCCAGCGACCACAGCCCAGTGGAACGCGCGGTTGGCCCGAGTCGAAGTACTGAAGGGGAGTGCGGGATGAACCCGTCCACGGCGTTCGCGACAGTGGTTGTCGACGAGCTGATCCGGTCCGGAGTACGCGAGGCCGTACTGGCTCCGGGCTCGCGTAGTGCGCCACTGGCGTTGGCCCTGGCCGCTGCAGACCGTGATGGACGCCTCCGGCTGCACGTACGAATCGATGAGCGTACTGCGGGCTTCCTGGCGCTCGGGTTGATCCGGGGGACGGGTCTGCCGGTCCCGGTCGTCACCACCTCCGGTAGTGCGGTGGTCAACCTGCACCCGGCGGTGCTCGAGGCGTCGCACAGCGGGCTGCCGCTGATTGTGCTGAGCGCGGACCGGCCGCCGGAGCTGCGGGGGAGCGGAGCGAACCAGACCACGGATCAGTTGAAGGTGTTCGGCTCTGCGGTCCGGTTGTTCCACGAGCTCGGCACACCGGCCAAGCAGCTCGGTCAGGTCGCCTATTGGCGTTCGCAGATCTCGCGCGCGGTATCGGTGGCGGTGGGAGCTCGCACCTTCGATCCGGGACCTGTCCAGCTCAACTGCCCGCTGGTCGAGCCACTGGTGCCTACTGATGATGGTGAGTGGCCGGAGCCGCTGGACGGTCGCAGTACTGGTCCGTGGACGAGTGTGCACGCTGCTGCCGCGCAACCCTCGGCTGTGGCGCCTGGGCCGAAGACTGTCGTGGTCGCGGGCGATGGAGCGTCGCAAGCGGCTCGGCTGGCTGCGGAGGCCGGCAACTGGCCGCTGTTCGCCGAGCCTTCCAGTCGGGCCCGGATCGGGCCGTCGGTCATCTCGGCGTACCGGTTGCTGCTCGGGGCAACTTCGCTGGGTGAGGAGATCGAGCGGGTGCTGGTGTTCGGGCATCCGACGTTGTCGCGGCCGGTC
Source organism: Kribbella sancticallisti (assembly GCF_039530625.1). Classification (NCBI taxonomy): domain Bacteria; kingdom Bacillati; phylum Actinomycetota; class Actinomycetes; order Propionibacteriales; family Kribbellaceae; genus Kribbella; species Kribbella sancticallisti. The sequence goes on from NZ_BAAAOS010000056.1 coordinate 44,555, forward strand.
GCGAAGCTGCTGGCGCGTCCCGAGGTCGAGGTGGTCGTCGTCGCCCCGACCGGGCTGTGGGCGGACGCCGGCCGGCAGGCGAACTCGGTGGTCACCGGGCTGGAAGTGATCGGCGCGGACCAGACCGACTGGTTGGCTCGTTGGCAACAGGCCGACCAGCTCGCCCGGCCCGCGATCGACAAGGTGCTGTCCGACGGCCTGACCGGTCCGGCGATCGCCGCGATCGTGGGCGAGTCCGTCGGCGCCGACGGCATGCTCGTGGTCGCCTCGTCGAACCCGGTCCGCGACCTCGACCTGGCGCCCGTAGTACCGATCCGGACGGTGGCGAACCGGGGGCTGGCCGGCATCGACGGCACCGTGTCCACCGCTGTCGGAGCCGCCCTCGCCAACGCCGGCGCGACGTACGCGCTGGTCGGCGACCTCGCCTTCCTGCACGACGCCAACGGCCTGGTGATCGGCCCGGCCGAGCCTCGCCCCGACCTGCGGATCGTGGTCGTCAACGACAACGGCGGCGGCATCTTCTCCACCCTCGAACAAGGCGACTCCAGCCACGCCGACCACTTCGAACGAGTCTTCGGCACTCCCCACGGCGTCGACCTGGCAGCGCTCTGTGCAGCCACCCACATCCCTTACCTGCTGGCTGAAACGCCCGACGCTCTGCGTGCAGCCCTCACCCGCACGGTCGCCGGCATAGACGTCATCGAAGCCCGAGTGGATCGCTCAGCCCACCGCACCCTTCAAGCGGACCTTCACAACGCCGTCAGCGAGCTGAGGCTGGATGGTGCGCAGGCGGCCGAGTAGGCAGCCGACCACCACCAGCACGAGCGAGGTGGTGACGAGGATCGGGACCACCGCGCCGCGGAGCGATGAGTTGAGCGGGGCGGCGATGGTCAGGATGGTGCTGACGCTGATGAGAGCTGTGGTGAGGCGGCGGCCGGGGCGGGCCACGGCCAGGAACGGCAGGCACCAGACGAAGTACCAGTCGTGAGCGGTGGGGCCGAGGAGGACCACAGCGAGCAGAGCGATGCCGACGGCTCGGGCCGCGTTGTGGATGGACGAGCGCAGGCCTAGTACGGCGATCCGCGCTGCGAGCCCGCCGTACGCGAGGGGGAGCGGTCCGTACGGTGCCGGGGTCGACATCCACATCGGGTCGACTGCTTCGATGATGTGGCCCGACAAGACGCCTGGGCCGATGCCGTAGGGGTCGTGGCCCTCGGCGACAAGTGCGCCCTGGGCGGCGTAGCTCCAAGCGTCCCGGCTGAACAGCGGGGGTATCAGCAGCAGTGGCGCACTCCAGCAGACGACTAGCGGCAGCAGGCGGTGTCGCATGCCGGCAAAGACTTCCCGGCCCACAGACAGCCACGCCCAGGCCATCAGCCCGAGTCCGGCGACCATGAACGTCAGCCCGGTCATCCGTCCTAGCAGGTTCGAGCGCAGGTCGGCGGCGATCGGCAGTGACGCGATCCAGGACGACTCCGGCACCACCGACGTCACCAGCGACGCGGCCGCCACCACGCATGATCCGGCCAGTCCACGCAGCAACGCCGACGGCATCCGCATGCCGTCGACGCTAACCAGGCCGGGCGACTGCCCGATGAACAACGGCTTGCGTCCGGAGAATCTCTCCGGACGCAAGCAGCGGCAGCGGCTAGGCGGACTCCTTGCGGAAGGTGCGGGCGCCAACGGCCAGACCGACGACCGTCAGCAGGACCACCCAGAACAGGCCCCACAGCGACGCGCTACTGCCGATGTCACCCCGGAAGAGAGCGCGGACGCCGTTCACGACGTGCTTCAACGGGCTGATGTCGGACAGCCGCTGCAGCCAGGTCGGGCCGATCTGCATCGGCAGCAGGATGCCCGACAGCAGCAGCAACGGCATCGCGATCCCGTTGAGCAGGGGCGCCAGCGCGTCCTCGCTCTTGGTGATCAGGGCCACCGAGTACGACAGCGAGGCGAAGGTGGCGCCGAGCAGGGCCACGATCACCAGCGACAGGAGTACGCCGCCCCATGGTGCGCGCAGGCCCAGCGGGATGGAGGCCAGCAACAGCAGCACCGACTGGACGACCAGCACCACGACGTCCCGCAGTACGCGGCCTGCCATCAGCGCGATCCGGGAGGCCGGGGTGACCCGGTCGGCCTCGATCACGCCGGCCCGGTACTCCGCGATCAGGCCGAAGCCGACGAACATCGCGCCGAACATGCCGAGTTGGACGATCAGGCCGGGGATGAACACCTGGTAGGCGTTCGTGGTCGCGCCCTCGCTGATCTGCGCGGTGATCGGCTTCAGCAGCGGGCCGAACAGGAACAGGTACATCAGCGGCTGGCTGAGCATCAGGATCGACCACATCGGATTGCGCAGCGACAACCGCATCGCGCGGTTGAAGACGATCCAGGTCTCTCTCAGTACCTGACCGGGGTGCTGGGGTGGGGTCAGCGACTGCACAGTCATGCCACCGCCTCCTTGTCTTCCACGGCGACGGTGGTGTCCTCGTCGCGCAGCGATCGGCCGGTCATGGTCAGGAACACGTCGTCGAGGGTCGGGCGATGCACCTCGACGCCGTTCAGCTCGATGCCCTGGGCATCGATCGAGCGGAGCAGCGACGGCAGGACCGAACCGCCCTTCGGGATCCGGAAGGCGACCACCTCGCCCTCGGTCTCGACCGCGACCGCGCCGGGCAGTTCCTGCACGATCTTGGTCACCGCCGGTGCCTGGGTCAGGTCCGCGAGGCTGAGCCGGACGGCGTCCCCCGACACCTGCTGCTTCAGCTCGTCGGGCTTGCCTGAGGCAACGATCTTGCCGTGGTCGATGACCAGGATCCGGTCGCAGAGCGCGTCGGCCTCGTCCAGATAGTGCGTGGTCAGGAAGACGGTGGCACCGTCGTGTCGCAACTGCCGGATGTGCTCCCAGAGGTTGGCCCGCGCCTGCGGGTCGAGGCCGGTGGTCGGCTCGTCCAGGAAGATCAGCTTCGGGTCGTGGATCAGACCCATCACGATGTCCAGCCGGCGGCGCTGACCGCCGGACAGGGTCTTGCACTGGCGCCGCCACAGGCCGGGCAGATCCAGCTCCTCGAACAGCCGTTGGCCGTCCGCGATCGCCTTCTTCTTGTCCACCCCGTACAGCCGGGCGTGGTCGACCACCTCGTCTCCCGCGATCGCCTCGGGCAAGGTGGAACCGCTCTGCGGCACGTAGCCGATCCCGCGGCGGACGCCGACCGGGTCCTTCGCCAGGTCGCACCCGGCCACGGTCGCGGTCCCGCTGGTCGGCTTGATCAGGGTCGCCAGCATCCGCATGGTGGTGGTCTTGCCGGCCCCGTTCGGGCCGAGAAAGCCGACGATCTCCCCGTCGGCGACATTCAGGTCTACCCCCTGCACGGCCTGCACCGGCCCGCGCTTGGTCTTGAAGGTGCGGACAAGTCCGCGAGCTTCGATCATCATCGGGCCAGTCTCAACAATCAACATTGAATAGTCAATGTTGATTAAAACTGGGACTTGGTTGCGGGGGCGGGGTTGGTCGGCGGCAGTCACCGGTTGCCTGGCCGGTCACGCGAGCTTGCTCGCGTGCTCAGGCGGTGCTGGCGGGAGTCTGGGCAGCGGCCTGCAGGGGCAGTTCAGTCTGGTGGGTCGGGGATGGTGCCCCAGTGGGTGGAGGTGCCGGGTTGGGGTTGCCACTGGGGTGGTTCGCCGGCGAAGGAGTACTCGCCGGACGCCACTCGGGTGTGGAACGAGCGGGTCCACTCCAGCTCGCCGGCATCCCGCGCGCTGGAGATCCGGAGCATCTCCAGCACATGATCCGGCGTACCGGGGTCTTCGAGGATCTGGCGTTCGGCGAACGGCGCGGCCTTCGCCAGCTGTTCCAGCTGGACGATCCGGGACTCCAGCGCCGCCAGGACCTCGTCCCGGCGCAGCGACCACAGGAAGCTGAGCGCGACCTGCATCTGGTCCGGGCGGAAGCCGTCGACGCTCCACAGTGCCTTCCGCAGCAGCGAGAAGTACTCCGTCTCGCCATCCGTGGTCAGCTTGTACGACGTACGCCCGGGCTTGCGTCCGGCGCCTTCCTCCAGCTCCACCAGGTAGCCGTGCTTGGCGAGGGTCCGGAGGCCCGTGTAGATCGAGCCGGGATTGATGTTCGCCCAGTCCTGCACGTTCCAGGTCAGCAGTTCGCGACGCAACTGGTAGCCGTAGGCCGGCTGGAAGATCCGGACGACCCCGAGCAGGAGCAACCGCGTGGTGGACATGCTCGCAGTGTAAATAACACCTCGGCCGGGCCGCAGAAGACTGAGGAAAACGGCCTGACCGCAGTGTTCAGCGGGCGTAGGGTCTCGGTATGAGTCTGCGGGTGACGAGCGACGCGGCGGAGTTCCAGGCGACCGCCTTTCCCTTTCTGCAAAGGGATCCGGTGCTGCACACGATCATCATGAGCAACGTCGCCGAGCGGGCCGCCGGCACCTACCCGCCGGAGGACGGTACGGCGTACTACGTCTCCATGCACGACGACGCCGGCGAGGTGATCGGCGTGGCGATGAGGACCCCCGAGCGTCCGGTCTACCTCGGCGCGCTCCGCGAGGACCTGGCGCCGGAGATCGCCACGACGTACGCCGAACTGGTGCCTGACGTCGGCGGGGTGGCGGGCGATCGGGCCGCGGTCCACGCCTTCGGTGAGCGCTGGGCCGAGCTGCGCGGCACCACCGCGGCGGAATCCAAGGGAACGCGCCTGCACAAGCTTGGCACCCTCACCGAACTCGCGGCCGCCGGCAACCCGCGCCCGATGACGATGGATGACATCCGGCTGGCCGCCGACTGGAGTGCCGACGGATTCCACGACGAGTTCACCAGCCCGGACCTGCCCTGGGCGACGCGGCAGCTGGAGATGGGCACCCTGTGGTTCTGGGAGGTCGACGGCGAGCCCGTGAGCATGGTCGGCTACCACCTGCCGATCTTCGGCGTCTGCCGCGTCGGGCCGGTCTACACCCCACCGGAACATCGCCGCAACGGCTATGCCGGCGCCCTGACCGGCCACCTGTCCGCCAAGATCCTTGCTCAAGGCCATCAGGCCTGCCTCTACACCGACCTGGCCAACCCCACCTCGAACAAGATCTACGCCCAGCTGGGCTACGTCCCGGTCGCCGACTTCGTCGACCTCACCTTCCAGCCGGCTTAGATCCAGCCATGGGTGCGGGCGACCTGGACCGATTCGTAGCGGTTCGTGGTGTTGAGCTTGGCGGCTGCTGAGGACAGGTAGTTGCGGACGGTGCCGGGGGAGAGGGACGCGCGGCGGGCGATCTGGTCGATGGGTGCGCCGTCGGCGGCGTGCTCCAGCACTTCGGCTTCGCGGGGAGTGAGGGGGTTGTCGCCGGCGCTGATGGCTTCGGCGGCCAGTTCCGGGTCGACGTACCGGCCGCCGCTGTGGATCGTGCGGATGACGTCGGCGAGCACGTGGGCCGAGACCGTCTTCGGGAGAAACCCCCGTACTCCGGCCGCGAGCGCCTGCTTCAGGTGACCCGGGCGGCCGTGGCCGGTGACGATGAGGCAGGCGCAGTCGGGCACCTCGGACTTCAGCGCCCCGACCACCCCGAGGCCACCCATCGCGCCCGAGCCGGCAAGACCGGGCATCTGCAGATCCAGTACTGCGACGTCCGGGTGATGCAGCCGAGCCATCGCCAGCGCCCCATCGGCAGACGCAGCCTGGCCGACCACCGCGAGGTCGACCTCCAGCGACAACAACGCGGCGAGCGCCGTACGAATCAGATTCTCGTCATCCGCCAGCAGCAGCCGGATCATGGCGCCGCCGGAAGCCGAGCCACGAGCACGAACCGCCCCGGGTGTTCCTCGACCGTCAACGTCCCGCCCACCTCGCTCAGCCGCTCCCGCAACCCCACCAACCCGGTCCCTCGCCCGTCCTCGCGGGCGGGGAGGCCTGCCCCGCCCTTGTGCCAGCCGGAGGCGGGGCTCTTCGCGACTCCGTCGTTCTCCATCCGGAGGATGGTCGACTCGGAAGTCAGGTCCAGTTCGATCTTGCAGGACGTGGCGTTCGTGTGGTGGATGACGTTGGTGGTTGCCTCGCGGACGACCCAGGAGAGTGCTGCCTGGGTGGCATCGGGAAGACCCGAGCCGTCACCGATCACCCGGCAGTCGACGCCGGCGGCGCGGAGTACGGATTGGGCTCCGGCCAGTTCCGAGCTGAGGTCCGTACTGCGGTAGCCGCTGACCACCGCGCGCATCTCGCGGAGGGAGTCGTGGGCGATCCGTCGTACGTCGAGCATCTGCTCGGCGGCTCCGGCATCACCTCGGGTGGCCAGCGCCGCGGCCAGTTCGCTCTGCACGGCCACCAGTGACAGGTTCCGGCCCAGCGCATCGTGGAGATCACGGGCGAAGCGCAACCGTTCCTCAGCGATCGCCAATTGAGCAGTGACCGTGCGCGACCGGTCGATCTCCCAGCCGAGGCCCAACGTCCAGACCGTGACGCGACAGGTGAACGCGACTGCGCCGATCGAATAGAAGTAGCTGAAGCCCTGCTGTTGCTGACCTGTCAGAACGCTGACCACAACCGCGCAGACCACGATGAAGCCGACCAGAGCGGTAGTGCGCAGAAGAGGCGAGAGAGCCAGCGTCAAGGAGCCACCCGCCATCAACAGGACGGCTAGGCGGATGGCCGACTCGCCGTGGCTCCAAGTGAAGCGAGGAAACGCCAGCGCCGCAGCCGGGACCACCACGACGGCCAGTGCGGTGGCTACGGCCAGCAGCCGCTTGCTAGGCCGGGAACCGCCGAGATAGCTGCCGATGCCAGCGCGGAGCAACACCACATTCGCACCGGCCTGTAGAACAGTCACCGCCAGGAACACGACTACTCCCGCGACCCGCGTCTCCTTCTCGCCGAAGGTGATCAGCAGGGCAAGGAGGGGCTCCATGCAACACAGCGCGTACAGCGGCCAGCGGAGGGTGATGTCGAAGCGCTCGGCTCTACTGCGCTCGAGCCACCAGCGCGGAGCGGGCACCATGGTGCTCAGCCTGTCACGTCGCTCATCGGCGCGGCTCCCACCGAAACCAGCGGCGCGTCGCCAGGCCCCCGACGATCACCCAGGCCAACAGCACAAGCACAGGCCGTACTGCGGGCGCGAAGGTGCCGCCAAGTTCCACAGTGCTCCCGTCTGGCGTGATCCCCGACAGACCGAGCCGCAGCAGGTCCACCACGGGTGTGAGCGGTAGCACCCGGGCCAGCTGCTCCAGCGACTCCGGGAAGTCGCCGAGCGGGAAGAAGAGCCCACTGAGGTTCAGGGGAATCAGGAGCATCGGTGTAGTCGTCAGCTGGGCCAACTCGACCGTACGGGTCAACGGCGTGGTCGCAGCCGCCAGTACGACGAACACGAGCGAGCCGAGCACCAGAGCGACCAGTACGAGCAGCACGTTCACCGGCAGGCCAAGTCCGAACAACGCGGCGCTGGCCAGACCGGTCAGCAGGACCTGCGCCCAGGCGATCCCCACGGCCGGGGCCGCAGTACCGGCGAGGATTTCGAGGTCCGATGCCTCACCTGTGCGCAGGCGCTTGAGGACCAGTTCTTCGCGGCGCGCGACCAGCGAGGTCACCAGGTGGTAATAAACAAAGAGGTTCAGCGCCACTGCAGCCACGGTGGTGACGATCGCGGCTCCCTTCTCCGCGCCGACGGAGGCGGTCAGCTCGGGCGACGACCGAAGCAGCAGGACAGCGCCGACCGGCAACCCGACGGCGATCAGCAGAGCCAGAGGATTGCGGCGGAGCAACAGAGCCTCCGACCAGGCCAGGGAGTTGAGCCTCGTGACCCGCCGTGCCGGAGGCGCGGCCATGAGCACCCTCATGCCACAGCTCCTTGGTCCGACTCCGCGATGGAGAGGAAGGCCTCCTCCAGGGATGCCGGCCGAGCCGTCAGGTCCTCGAGGCGCAGGTCGTTCCGCCTCGCCCAGTCGAGCACCAGGGTGAGAGTGGCCTGGAGGTCCTCGGTGTCCAGCCGCACTCCACCTCCGTTGACCGCGACAAGTACGCCGGGAAGTTCGGGCACCTGCGCACCCGTGGGCAGCCGGAAGGAGATCCGAGCCGGCCGGATGGCGGCGATCTCGGCCGGGGTGCCGAGGCCGACGATGCGGCCGCGATGCATGATCGCGAGCCGGTCGGCCAGCTCGGCCGCCTCGGCCAGGTAGTGAGTGGTGAGTAGCACGGTGGTGCCCGACGACAGCAGCCGGGAGATCAGCTGCCAGCTGCGCTGCCGGTTCTCCGGATCAAGGCCGGCGGTCGGCTCGTCGAGGAACAGCAGGTCGGGGTGCCCGGCGATCGCCAGACCGAGGCTGAGGCGTTGCCGCTCGCCGCCGGACAGCTGACGAACCCGTACTCCGGCCCGGCTGGTGAGCTCGACCAACTCGAGGATCTCGCCGACCGGGCGGGGCGTCGTCAGCGTCCCGGTCCACATCCGGGTGGTCTCGGCGACGGTCAGATCAGCCGCGAAACCCCTGTCCTGCACCATGATCCCGATCCGCGGCCGGACCGTCCGCCGGTCGCGGAACGGGTCCCGGCCGAGCACCCGAACCGTCCCGGAGGTCGGCCGGGCGAGGCCTTCGAGCACCTCCAGCGTGGAGGTCTTGCCGGCGCCGTTGGTGCCGAGCAGCGCGAAGAGCTCACCCCGGCGGACCGAGAAATCGACCCCGCGCACCGCCTCGTAGCCGGGCCGGCCGGCGTACCGGCGGGTGAGCCGTTCGACCTGGATGACCGCTGATTCGTCCATACGAACCAGCATCGGCGCCCGCCGGCGGCCCGGGCTGGGACCGTGTCACCGGAACAGGTGACAAATGTCAGTTGACCTCGACCGAGGCGCCCGGGGTCACCAGTACGAACGGCCGGTCGCCCTGGCCGTCGAGGAAGCGCTTCATCATGCCCTGACCGATCGCGCTCAGCGGTGCCTCGTGGATGCCGAGGGTCTGCCGCGCGGCGACGGCCCGGGCGTACTCGACGGCCGGCGGCAGCGAGAACCACGGACCGCCGATCGGCACCAGGCTGGTGTGCACCTCGCGGTCCGGCCGGGTGAACGAGTCGCCCGGGTGGTAGACCGCGTCCTCGATCAGGTAGCCGACGTTCTGGCACGGAACACCCAGCTCCGGCAGGATGACCGCGTGGTCCCTGCCGTAGACACGGACCGCGAAACCGGCCGCCTCGAAGGCATCCCCGTCCGCCACCACGCTGACCCGATCGCCCAGTGCACCGAGCTGGGAAGCCGCGCCGGCGTTGGTCCAGATCGGCGTGTCCAGGCCCTTCACCCGCTCGACGTCGAGGTGGTCCGCGTGCTCGTGGGTGACCAGGATCGCGTCGGCGCCGGCGAAGGCCTCGTCCTCGGTGAAGTTGCCCGGGTCGACCAGCAGCACCTTCCCGTCCTTCTCCAGCCGGACGCAGGCGTGTGTGTACTTGGTCAGCTTCACAGTCAGTCTCCCAGTGCGTCTCGCATCGGAACCAGCTTCGCGTTCGTCTCGGCCAGTTCGGCCTCGGGGTCGGAGCCCGCGACGATGCCGGCGCCGGCGAACAGGCGCATCCGGCGGGGGTCGGCGGGGTCGGCCTGGCCGCAGCGCAGCGCGATGCACCACTCGCCGTCGCCGGCCGCGTCCAGCCACCCGACCGGGCCGGAGAACCGGCCGCGGGTCATCCCCTCGATCTCACCGATCACCTCGCGCGCGACGTCGGTCGGCGTACCGCAGACGGCTGCGGACGGGTGCAGCGCGGCGGCGAGGCCGAGCGCGGAGGCTCCGTTCGCGGCGACGCCGGCGACGTCGGAGGCCAGGTGCATCACATTCGGCAGGTGCAGCACGAACGGGGTCTCGGGCACGTTCATCGACTTGCAGTGCGGCTTCAGCGCGTCCGCCACCGACCGGACGGCGAACTCGTGCTCCTCCAGGTCCTTGCTGGACCGCGCCAGCGACGCGGCCAGCGCCAGGTCGTGCGCGTCGTCGCCGGTACGCCGGATGGTGCCGGCCAGTACCCGGGAGGTGATCAGGCCCTTCTCCCGCCGGACCAGCAGTTCCGGGGTGGCGCCGATCAGCCCGTCGACCGAGAACGTCCAGCAGTTCGGGTACGCCGAGGCCAGTTGCCGCAACGGCCAGCGCAAGTCGATCGGCTCGTCCGCGATCGCGATCAGGTCCCGCGCCAGCACCACCTTGTCGAGTTCGCCGCCGGTGATCCGCTTGACCGCGTCGGCCACGATCCCGGACCACTCCGTGCCGGACCGGGCACCGTCGGCGAAGGCGATCTGGCCGACCGGGTCCGGCTCGTAGGTGGTCAGTTCCGGGGGAGCGCCGAGGGTGCTGGCGCCGGAGATGGTCGTCACCCAGGTGGTCCCACCCCGGCGGCCGACGATCACCTCGGGCACCACCAGTTCACTGGGGTCGTCGTCGGTGAAGCCGAAAGAGCCGAAGCAGAGCAGGCCGGAGCCCGGTACGCCGACCTCGTCGCGGACCACCGCGGCCGCGGTCAGGTCCCGCCACCAGGTCTGTGCCTCGGTGAACCGGTTGCTACCGGCAACGTCGAGCCGGGCGGCGACGCCCCAGCCGACGTGACCGTCGCCACGTCGTACCCAGGCCAGTCCGCCGGTCTCGGGCAGGTGGTCCATCAGGGCGGCCGCGACGCCCTCGACCCGCTGGCTGCGAACCACCAGCCGCGGAGCCGGCTCCTGGCCGGGCCGGATCGGGTCAGACAAGCTCACGGCAACACTCCTCGCTCGCTTCCCGGCCCCGGGTCTCGATGGCCGGCCGGCTCATTGGAGATTCGCTCACGGCATGCAAGCGTATGCGGCCCCGCCGGCCGGCGAATTTCGGTGCCTGTCGCGGCCGTGATCAACTAGACAGGTGACCAGGGCGGATCTCACCAAACAGCCGGATGCAGTGGCCGCGATGTTCGACAATGTGGCTGAGGGCTACGACCGGACCAACGCGGTCGCCACGATGGGGCTGGAGAAGTTGTACTGGCGGCCGCAGACGCTGGCGGAGATCGCGCCCCGGAAGGGGATGAGGATCCTGGACCTGGCGGCGGGGACGGGTGCCTCCAGCGTGAAGTTGCGGGAGGCCGGGGCCGAGGTGGTCTCGTGCGACTTCTCGGTCGGCATGCTCCGGGTCGGCAAGCGGCAGCACCCCGAACTGGACCTGATCGCGGGTGACGCGCTGCGGCTGCCGTTCGCGGACGAGACCTTCGACGTGGTGACCATCTCCTGGGCGCTGCGGAACGTGAACGACGTCACGGTGGCGCTGCGGGAGATGCTCCGGGTGACGAAGCAGGGCGGCCGGCTGGTGGTGCTGGAGAACTCGCACCCGACCTGGAAGCCGTTCCGGGTGGCCTACCTGGAGTACATGATGCGCGCCGTACCGGTGGTGGCGAAGGCGGTCTCGACGAACCCGGACGCCTACGTCTACCTGGCCGAGTCCGTCCGCGCCTGGCCAGGTCAGGTGCCCCTCGCGGAGACGATCGGGGCCTCGGGCTGGGCGCACGTCCAGTGGCGCAACCTGACCGGTGGTCTGGTGGCCATCCACCGGGCCGTGAAGCCGCTCTAAATTACGCAAGGATAGGTGCGCGTAAATCGGTTGTGGGCAAGGGCATACGGGCCGGTTTCGCGTCCTCGTCAGGCAGTCCTAGACTGTCGGGTGACCAGGCCTCGTGAATCCCTTCACGAGTGACAGCCCAACCTTCAGGCCGGGATGAGATGAGCCAGATCGCGTCGACCACGGGTCGGCAACAGGCCGAGACCGCGGATGTGATCGTCGTCGGCGCGGGCCCCGCGGGCTCGGCGGCCGCGTACCATCTCGCGAACGCCGGACTCGACGTCCTGCTGCTCGAGAAGACCGCCTTCCCGCGCGAGAAGGTGTGTGGCGACGGTCTCACTCCGCGCGGGACCAAGCAGCTGATCAACATGGGCATCGACATCTCGCCCGAGGCCGGCTGGATCCCCAACTACGGCCTCCGCATCCAGGGCGCCGGGCACGTGCTGCAGCTCGACTGGCCGGACCTGGCCAGCCACCCGAACTACGGGCTGACCCGGAACCGGATGGACTTCGACGACATGCTCGCCCGGCAGGCCGTCAAGGCCGGCGCCCAGTTGCGGGAGCGGACCAACGTGACCGCCCCGATCCTGGACGAGAAGGGCTTCATCGTCGGCGTCACCGCCAAGCCGGTCGACGACAACGGCCGCCGGGCCGGGGCCGACCTCGAGTTCCGGGCGCCGCTGGTGATGGCCGCCGACGGCAACTCCTCGCGGCTCAGCATCTCGATGGGCCTGCACAAGCGCGACGACCGCCCGATGGGCGTGGCCGTCCGCACCTACTTCACCAGCCCGCGCCACGACGACGACTACCTCGAGTCGTGGCTGGAGCTGTGGGCGGACGACCCGCAGAACCCAGGCCAGCGCAACCTGCTGCCGGGGTACGGCTGGATCTTCGGGATGGGCGACGGCACGGTCAACGTCGGCCTCGGCATCCTGAACACCTCGGACGCGTTCGGCAAGGTGGACTACTCCGACCTGCTCAAGCAGTGGCTGAAGAACACCCCGGACGAGTGGCAGTTCCGCGACGAGTTCCAGACCATCCCGATCCGCGGGGCGGCGCTGCCGATGGGCTTCAACCGGCAGCCGCACTACACCCGCGGGCTGATGCTGCTGGGCGACGCGGGCGGGATGGTCAACCCGTTCAACGGCGAGGGCATCCCGTACGCGATGGAGTCCGGGGCGTTCGCCGCCGAGGTCGCCGCCCAGGCGCTGCGCCGGCAGCCGCACCAGCGCGAGCGGGCGTTGTCGGCGTACCCGAAGGCACTGAAGCAGGAGTACGGCGGCTACTACACGCTCGGCCGGATCTTCGTGAAGCTGATCGGGAATCCGGAGGTGATGCGGCTGTGCACGAAGTACGGGCTGCCGCGCACCACGTTGATGAAGTTCACCCTGAAACTGCTGGCCAACCTCACCGATCCGCGCGACGGCGACGTGATGGACAAGATCATCAACGGCCTGACCAAGGTGGCCCCGGCCGCATAGCACCGCAGCACTACTGGTAACACAGTGCTGATCAAGAAGCAGCAGTAAGCATCGATCCGGCAGTACGGACGCAGAAGGAGGGAGCACGCGACGATGCACCCTTACGTACCGATCCTCATCCTCGGTGTGCTCGCGACGATCTTCGTGGCGGGCACCTTGGTGACGAGCGCGCTCGTCGGCCCGAAGCGGTACAACCGGGCCAAGCTCGACTCGTACGAGTGCGGGATCGAGCCGACCCCGCAGCCGGTCGGTGGCGGGCGATTCCCGGTGAAGTACTACATCACCGCGATGCTCTTCATCATCTTCGACATCGAGATCATCTTCCTCTACCCGTGGGCGGTGGCCTTCGACCAGATGGCGCTGTTCGGGTTGATCGAGATGGTCATCTTCATCGTGACCGTCTTCATCGCGTACGCCTACGTCTGGCGCCGCGGCGGACTGGAATGGGACTGACCAATGGGTGTTGAAGAACAGCTTCCGGCCGGCGTGCTGCTGACCACCGTCGAGGGCCTGTCCGGCTACATGCGGAAGGCCTCGTTGTGGCCGGCAACCTTCGGGCTGGCCTGCTGCGCGATCGAGATGATGACGACGGGCGCGCCCCGCTACGACGCCGCCCGGTTCGGCATGGAGGTCTTCCGGGCCTCGCCGCGCCAGGCCGACCTGATGATCGTGGCCGGCCGGGTGAGCCAGAAGATGGCCCCCGTGCTGCGCCAGATCTACGACCAGATGCCGAACCCGAAGTGGGTCCTGGCGATGGGCGTCTGCGCGTCGTCCGGCGGCATGTTCAACAACTACGCCATCGTGCAGGGCGTGGACCACGTCGTCCCGGTCGACATGTACCTGCCCGGCTGCCCGCCGCGGCCGGAGATGCTGCTGGACGCGTTCCTCAAGCTGCACGACGACATCCAGCACGGCAAGCTCGGCGCGAACAAGAAGGCGCTGCAGGCCGAGCAGGAGACCGCGGCACTGTCGGCCTCCCCGACTCTTGAGATGAAGGGCTTGCTCAGGTGAGCGACACCCAACCCGAGAACCTTCCGGCGACCACGCCCGGTGGCGACGCTCAGACGCCGGCCGCCGAGGTCGTCGACCAGCGCGAGGGCATGTTCGGCGTCCGCGGCACCGGTGACACCTCCGGCTTCGGCGGCCTGCGCCGCCAGGTCGCGCTGCCGGGCGGATCGGCCAAGCCGTACGGCGGCTGGTTCGACGGCGCCACCGAGACGCTGGAGAGCCTGGTCGGCGACGGCGCGATCGAGAAGGTCGTGGTCGCGTACGGCGAACTGACCCTGCACATCCAGCGCGACCGGTTGGTCGAGGTGGCCCAGCACATCCGCGACGACGAGGCGCTCCGGTTCGAGTTCTGCTCCGGCGTCAGCGGCGTGCACTACCCGAACGAGACCGGCCGCGAACTGCACGCGGTCTACCACCTGCTCTCGATCACGCACAACCGGCGGATCCGGCTCGAGGTGTCCTGCCCCGACTCCGACCCGCACATCCCGTCGATCGTCTCGGTCTACCCGGCGAACGACTGGCACGAGCGCGAGACCTGGGACTTCTTCGGCATCATCTTCGACGGACACCCGGCGCTGACCCGGATCCAGATGCCCGACGACTGGCCGGGCCACCCGCAACGCAAGGACTACCCGCTCGGCGGCATCGACGTCGAGTACAAGGGCGCCGTCATCCCGCCGCCCGACACGCGGAGGTCTTACAACTGATGACCACTACAGACCCGAACGCCACCGCCGACCCGTACGCCCAGGGCCGCGACACCACCGAGGGCAAGGTCTTCACCGTCACCGGGCAGGACTGGGACTCGGTCGTGTCCGGCCTGGGGGACGAGCCCGAAGAGCGCATCGTCGTCAACATGGGCCCGCAGCACCCGTCCACGCACGGCGTGCTCCGGCTCATCCTCGAGATCGAGGGCGAGAACGTGACCGAGGCCCGCTGCGGCATCGGCTACCTGCACACCGGTATCGAGAAGAACATGGAGTTCCGTTCCTGGACGCAGGGCGTCACGTTCTGCACCCGGATGGACTACCTGTCGCCGTTCTACAACGAGACGGCGTACTGCCTCGCGGTCGAGCGGCTGCTCGGCATCGAGGACCAGATCCCGGAGAAGGCGAACGTGATGCGGGTGCTCCTGATGGAGCTGAACCGCATCAGCAGCCACCTGGTCTGCATCGCCACCGGCGGGATGGAGATCGGCGCGCTGACCGTGATGACGATCGGCTTCCGGGAGCGGGAGATGACGCTCGACCTGTTCGAGCTGATCACCGGCCTGCGGATGAACCACGCCTTCATCCGGCCGGGCGGCGTCGCCCAGGACCTGCCCCCGGGCGCGCTGGACAAGATCCGGGACTACATCACCTGGATGAACAAGCACCTGCCCGAGTACGCCGAGCTGTGCAACGCGAACCCGATCTTCAAGGCCCGGCTGCAGGACGTCGGCTACCTGGACCTGACCGGGTGCATGGCGCTCGGCATCTCCGGCCCGCCGCTGCGCGCCACCGGGTACGGCCTGGACCTGCGCAAGACCCAGCCGTACTGCGGTTACGAGACCTACGACTTCGACGTACCGACCTGGGACACCGCCGACTCGTACGGCCGGTTCCGGATCCGGCTGCAGGAGATGCACGAGTCCCTGAAGATCGTCGAGCAGTGCGCCGACCGCCTCGCCAAGATGGAGGGCGAGCCGGTGATGGTGGCCGACAAGAAGATCGGCTGGCCGAGCCAGCTGGCCGTCGGCAACGACGGGATGGGCAACTCCCTCGACCACATCAAGCACATCATGGGCGAGTCGATGGAAGCACTGATCCATCACTTCAAGCTGGTCACCGAGGGCTTCCGGGTGCCGGCCGGCCAGGCGTACGTGGCGATCGAGTCGCCGCGCGGCGAGCTGGGCTGCCACCTGGTCTCCGACGGCGGCACCAAGCCGTACCGGGCGCACTTCCGCGACCCGTCGTTCGCAAACCTGCAGGCGATGCCGATCCTGTGCGAGGGCTCACAGGTCGCCGACGTGATCGTCGCCGTCGCCAGCCTTGACCCGGTGATGGGTGGAGTGGACCGATAGATGGCTGACACAACCGTTCCCTACAGCACAGGCGACTCGAAGATCGGTGACACCACGATCGCCGAGATGCGCGAGCTGGCCGCCCGGTACCCGGTCGGCCGCTCGGCCCTGCTGCCGATGCTGCACCTGGTGCAGTCGGTCGAGGGCCGGATCACTCCCGAGGGCATCGAGGCCTGCGCCGAGGTGCTCGGCCTGACCGGCGCCGAGGTGTCGGCGGTGGCGACCTTCTACACGATGTACAAGCGCCGCCCGGTCGGCGACTACCACGTCGGGGTCTGCACCAACACGCTGTGCGCGGTGATGGGCGGCGACCTGATCTTCGAGCGGCTCAAGCAGCACCTCGATGTCGGCAACGACGAGACCACCGAGGACGGCAAGATCACCCTCGAGCACCTCGAGTGCAACGCCGCCTGCGACTACGCGCCGGTGATGATGGTGAACTGGGAGTTCTTCGACGACATGACGCCGGAGTCGGCCACCCGGCTGGTGGACGACCTGCGCGACGGCACCGAGGTGAAGTCGCCCCGCGGCGCCACCATCTGCACCTGGAAGGAAGCCGAGCGCGTGCTGGCCGGCTTCCCCGACGGCCGTGCGGACGAGGGCCCGACCGGTGGCAAGGCGACGCTGGCCGGCCTGCGGCTGGCCCGCGAGCGCAACTGGACCGCCCCGGCCGGAACGCATGCCCGCAGCAACGGTTCCGCCGCCGAGCAGACCGTCTCGGCCGAGGCCGCCGCGGGCCCGCGTCCGGAAGACCAGCCGGGCAAGGAATCCCAGGCGGTCCACACCGACGACAGCCGCAAGGAGGACTGACCGTGCTGACCCCTGTGCTGTCCGACAACTGGGACCAGATCCGCTCCTGGCAGCTGGCGTCGTACCAGCGGTCCGGTGGCTACGACGCACTGCGTACCGCGCTGCGGATGCAGCCGGCCGACGTGGTCACCGCGGTGAAGGACTCGGGTCTGCGCGGCCGTGGCGGCGCGGGCTTCCCGACCGGGATGAAGTGGTCCTTCATCCCGCAGGACAACCCGAAGCCGAAGTACCTGGTGGTGAACGCCGACGAGTCCGAGCCGGGCACCTGCAAGGACATCCCGCTGATGCTCGCCTCGCCGCACACGCTGGTCGAGGGCGTCATCATCTCGGCCTACGCGATCCGCGCGAACACCGCGTTCATCTACGTCCGCGGTGAGGTGCTGCACGTCGTCCGGCGGCTGCAGCAGGCGGTCGCCGAGGCCAGGGCGGCCGGCCTGATCGGCCTGAACATCCTGGGCAGCGGCTACGACCTGGACGTCATCGTGCACGCCGGCGCCGGCGCCTACATCTGCGGCGAGGAGACGGCGCTGCTCGACTCGCTGGAAGGTCGTCGTGGTCAACCTCGGCTGCGTCCTCCGTTCCCGGCGGTGGCGGGCCTCTACGGCTGCCCCACAGTGATCAACAACGTCGAGTCGATCGCGTCTGTTCCCTCCATCATCAACAACGGCGCCGACTGGTTCGGCTCGATGGGCACCGAGAAGTCCAAGGGCCCGACGCTGTACTCGCTGTCCGGCCACGTCACCCGGCCGGGACAGTACGAGGCGCCGATGGGGATCACGCTGCGCCAACTGCTCGAGCTGGCCGGTGGCGTCCGCGAGGGCCACGAGTTGAAGTTCTGGACGCCGGGTGGTTCGTCCACGCCGCTGCTGACCGCCGACCACCTGGACATCCCGCTCGACTACGAGGGTGTCGCCGGGGCCGGCTCACTGCTGGGCACCAAGGCGCTGCAGATCTTCGACGACACGACCTGCCCGGTCCGCGCCACGCTGCGCTGGACCGAGTTCTACAAGCACGAGTCCTGCGGCAAGTGCACCCCCTGCCGGGAAGGCACCTGGTGGCTGGTGCAGATCCTGGAGCGGCTGGAGGCCGGCAAGGGCAGCGAGGAAGACCTCGAGACCCTGCTCGACCTGTGTGACAACATCACCGGCCGGTCGTTCTGCGCGCTGGCCGACGGTGCCACCGCGCCGATCACCAGCTCGATCCAGCACTTCAAGGACGACTACGTCGCGCACTTCACGAACGGCGGCTGCCCGTTCGACCCGATGTTGTCCACCGTCTTCGCGACCGCCGGAGCCAGCGCATGACCATCCAAGCGAATCCCCCGGCCGGTGGCGGCGCAGTGGAGCGGACCGATCTCGTCACCGTCACCATCGACGACATCGAGGTCAAGGTCCCGAAGAACACGCTGGCGATCCGCGCCGCCGAGCAGATCGGCGTCCAGATCCCGCGGTTCTGCGACCACCCGCTGCTCGACCCGGTGGCCGCCTGCCGTCAGTGCCTCGTCGAGGTCGTCGACGCGGGCAACGGCCGCGGGATGCCGAAGCCGCAGACCTCCTGCTCGCTGACCGTCGCCGACGGCATGGTGATCCGGACCCAGATCTCCTCACCGGTGGCCGACAAGGCCCAGCAGGGGCAGATGGAGTTCCTGCTGATCAACCACCCGCTGGACTGCCCGGTGTGCGACAAGGGCGGCGAGTGCCCGCTGCAGAACCAGGCGATGACGAACGGCCGGGGCGAGAGCCGCTTCCACGAGGTGAAGCGGACCTACCCCAAGCCGATCAACGTCTCCGCCCAGGTGCTGCTGGACCGCGAGCGCTGCGTGCTCTGCGCCCGCTGCACCCGGTTCTCCCAGCAGATCGCCGGCGACCCGTTCATCGAACTGCTCGAGCGCGGCGCGCTGCAGCAGGTCGGCATCTACGAGAAGGAGCCGTTCGAGAGCTACTTCTCCGGCAACACGATCCAGATCTGCCCGGTCGGCGCGCTCACCAGCGCGGCGTACCGGTTCCGGTCTCGGCCGTTCGACCTCGTCTCGGTGCCGTCGGTGGCCGAGCACGACGCGTCCGGCGCGGCGATCCGGGTCGACTACCGGCGCGGCAAGGTGATGCGCCGGCTGGCCGGCGACGACCCGCTGGTCAACGAGGAGTGGATCTCCGACCGGGACCGGTTCGCGTTCAACTACGCGAGCACCGGTGACCGGCTGACCCACCCGATGATCCGCGAGGACGGCGAGTTGCGGCCCGCCTCCTGGCCGGAGGCGCTGGACTTCGCGGCGAGGAACCTGCTGGCCGCGCGGGGCAACGCCGCCGTACTGACCGGTGGCCGGCTGACCCTCGAGGACGCCTACGCGTACTCGAAGTTCGCCCGGGTCGCCCTCGGCACGAACGACATCGACTTCCGGGCCCGGCCGCACTCCGACGAGGAGGCCGACTTCCTGGCCGCCGCGGTGGCCGGCACCGGCCTCGGTACGACGTTCGCCGACCTCGAGGTCGCCGGATCCGTGCTGCTGGTCGGGTTCGAGCCCGAGGAGGAGTCGCCGTCGGTCTTCCTGCGCCTGCGCAAGGGCGTCCGGAGCAACGGCACCAAGGTGTTCACCATCGCGCCGTTCGCGTCGCGCGGGGTGGAGAAGCTGTCCGGCACCGTCGTCCAGACCTCGCCGGGCACGGAGGCCGCAGTACTGGGTGATCTGCGCAGCATGGGCGAGGCGGGAGCCGCCGCCCAGGCGGCGCTCGGGGCCGACTCGATCATCGTCGTCGGCGAGCGGCTCGCGACCGTGCCCGGCGCACTGTCCGCGGCGCTGCGGCTGGCGCTGGACAGCGGCGCTCAGCTGGTCTGGATCCCGCGTCGTGCGGGCGACCGGGGCGCGCTCGAGGCCGGCTGCCTGCCGGGTCTGCTGCCGGGCGGTCGCCTGGTCGCGGACGCGGCCGCGCGGGTCGACCTGCAGGCCGCCTGGGGCGTCGAGAATCTGCCGAGCAGCGTCGGGCGCGACACCGGTGAGATCCTCGCCGCCGCCGGATCGCTGCAGGCCCTGGTGGTCGCGGGTGTCGAGGTCGACGACCTGCCGGACCCGGCGGCGGCCCTGGCCGCGCTGGCGGCCGCGCCGTTCGTGGTCAGCTTCGAGGTCCGCAGCTCGCAGGTGACCGAGCACGCCGACGTCGTCTTCCCGGTGGTTCCGCCGGCGGAGAAGGACGGCACCTTCGTGAACTGGGAGGGTCGCGAGCGGCCGTTCCCGGTGGTGCTCAAGACGCCGGCCGCGATGCCGGACGTCCGGGCACTGGCCGCGCTGGCGCAGCAGATGGACGCGTCGCTCGGCTTCAGCACCCCGGCCGGGGCGAAGAAGGAGTTCGACGAGCTCGGCCGCTGGGACGGCGACCGGGCCAGCGAGCCGACGTACCAGGCCGGTCCGGCCCTCGGCGCGTTCGACTCGACCCGGCTGGCGACCTGGCGGATGCTGATCGACGACAGCCGCGGCAACGACGGCGAGCCGCACCTGGTCGCGACCGCCCGCCGCCCGGTGGCGCGGATCTCGCTGACCACGGCGCACCGGGTCGGCGTACACGACGGTGACGAACTGGTGGTCAGCACCGACGCGGGCTCGATCCGGCTGCCGGTGGTGATCACGCCGATGACCGACAACGTCGTCTGGCTGCCGACCAACTCGGCCGACTCGCACGTGCGACGGTCCCTGCACGCCGATCACGGCTCGATCGTGACGATCGCCGGAGGGAACGCATGACCAACATCGCCCTCGCCCTTCCGCTGGCGACGCCGCCGGATGCCGGCGTCGGCAACGACCCGTGGTGGGTGGTCGGCCTCAAGGTGCTGATCATCTTCGTCTTCCTGGTCGTGCTGACGCTGTTCAACATCTGGTGGGAGCGCCGGGTGGTGGCCCGGATGCAGCACCGGATCGGCCCGAACGTGCACGGCCCGTTCGGTCTGCTCCAGTCGCTGGCCGACGGCATGAAGCTGATGTTCAAGGAAGACCTGATGCCGAAGGGCGTGGACAAGTTCGTCTACGTCGCGGCCCCGGTGATCGCCTCGATCCCGGCCTTCCTGACCTTCGCGGTGATCCCGTTCGGGCCGACGGTGAAGATCCCCTTCACCGACACCTACACCCGGCTGCAGCTCACCGACCTGCCGGTCTCGGTGCTGTACGTGATGGCGATCGCCTCGATCGGCATCTACGGCATCGTGCTCGGCGGCTGGTCGTCCAACTCGACGTACTCGCTGCTCGGCGGTCTGCGCTCCAGCGCCCAGATGATCTCCTACGAGGTCGCGATGGGCCTGGCGCTGGTGACGGTGTTCCTGTTCGCCGGCTCGATGTCGACCTCGGAGATCGTCGCCGCGCAGAGCTCGCAGCAGTCGATCGACCTGAGGCTCTTCGAGCTGCCGATCCCCGGCTGGTACGCGTTCTTGCTGTTCCCGTCGTTCGTGATCTACGTGATCTCGATGATCGGCGAGACGAACCGGGCGCCGTTCGACCTGCCGGAGGCCGAGGGCGAACTGGTGGCCGGCTTCCTGACCGAGTACTCGTCGATGAAGTACGCGATGTTCTTCCTGGCCGAGTACATCAACATGGCGACCGTGTCCGCGCTGGCCACCACGCTGTTCCTCGGCGGCTGGCGGGCGCCGTGGCCGATCTCGGTCTGGGACGGCGCGAACTCCGGCTTCTGGCCGGTGCTGTGGTTCGTCGGCAAGATGATGTGCTTCATCTTCTTCTACATCTGGCTGCGCGGAACGCTGCCGCGACTGCGCTACGACCAGTTCATGAAGCTGGGCTGGAAGATCCTGATCCCGGTCTCGCTGGGCTGGATCCTGCTGGTCGCGACCGTGCGCGCGGTCGGCCGCGAGGTCGAGTTCCAGCGCAACTACCTGCTGATCGGCGCCGGCGTCCTCGCGCTGATCCTGCTGATCCCGATGGTCTTGCCGCAGAAGAAGACCGAGGAGCCCGCCCAGACCGCCGAGGGTGAGGACTTCGACGCCTTCGCCGGCGGATTCCCAGTCCCACCACCGCTCGTCGACACTCCGAGCCGAAGCGAGGAAGCCAGCCGTGGCTAGTGTGAAAGAGTCCCTCTGGGACCCGGTAGCCGGGTTCGGCGTCACCTTCCGGACGATGTTCCGCAAGGTGTTCACCGAGCAGTACCCGTTCGACAAGAAGCCGACCGCGCCGCGGTTCCACGGCAGGCACCAGCTGAACCGCTGGCCCGACGGGCTGGAGAAGTGCATCGGCTGCGAGCTGTGCGCGTGGGCCTGCCCCGCGGACGCGATCTACGTCGAGGGCGCGGACAACGCCGACACCACGGCGGACGGCTCCGGCCGGTTCTCGCCGGGTGAGCGCTACGGCCGCGTCTACCAGATCAACTACCTGCGCTGCATCCTGTGCGGGCTCTGCATCGAGGCGTGCCCGACCCGGGCGCTCACGATGACGAACGAGTACGAACTGGCCGACCGCAGCCGCGAGTCCCTCATCTACGAGAAGAAGGACTTGCTGGCACCGCTGCTGCCGGGCATGCAGGAGCCGCCGCACGAGATGCAGCTCGGCGCCACCGACACCGACTACTACCTCGGGTTGACCGGTGCCGCCGTCGTGCCCGAGAGCGCGGCCGTCCACCCGGACAGCTCGCTGCAGGGAGGTGACCGGCAGTGATCGGTCTCGTCACCGGCGGCCAGGTCGCCTTCTGGATGTTGGCACCGATCATGGTGCTGGCCGCGATCGCGATGATCCTGGTCCGCAAGGCGGTGCACTCGGCGTTGCTGCTGGCCACCGTGATGATCTGCCTGGCCGTGCAGTACGCCGCCCAGGACGCACCGTTCCTGTTCGCGGTCCAGATCATCGTCTACACCGGCGCCATCCTGATGCTGTTCCTGTTCGTCCTGATGCTGGTCGGCGTCGACGCGTCCGACTCGCTGGTCGAGACCATCCGCGGTCAGCGGCTGCTGGCCGGCCTGGCCTTCCTCGGCATCGGCGTGCTGCTGGTCTTCGCCGTCGGCAACGCCGTGTACGGCGACCCGATCGGCCTGGGCCAGGCGCAGCCCGAGGGCAACCCGAAGGGCATCGCGCAACTGCTGTTCGGCAAGTACGTCTTCGCCTTCGAGGTCACCTCGGCGCTGCTGATCACCGCGGCGATGGGCGCGATGATGCTGGCGCACCGCGAGCGGCTGACCCGCAAGCGCACCCAGCGCGACCACGCCGAGGAGCGGATCCGCAAGTACGCCGAGGGCGGCGTGCACCCGGGCCCGCTGCCCACCCCGGGCGTGCTGGCCCGGCACAACGCCGTCGACACCCCGGCACTGCTGCCGGACGGGTCGATCGCACCCACCTCGGTTTCGCGGGTGCTGCAGGCCCGTGGCACGGTGTTCCCCGAAACGGAGGAGCGCGACGAGGTCGACGCGGTCCGCCGGATCGCCGAGGCTGACGCGGGCGACGAGGTCCCGCCGGAACCGACCGGCACGGACCTGACCGGATTCGGTGAAGGAGACAAGACGTGAGTGAGCGGAGCGACCGAACCATTCAGGTCAGCACGCCTGAGTCCTGCACGTCCGGAGCGAAGCGAGGACGCGCGTGACTACCGAGCCGTACATCGTGCTCTCGGCGATGTTGTTCTGCATCGGCGCGCTCGGCGTGCTGGTGCGGCGCAACGCGATCGTCGTCTTCATGTGCGTGGAGCTGATGCTGAACGCGACCAACCTCGCGTTCGTCAGCTTCGCCCGCCAGCACGGCAACCTCGACGGCCAGATCGCCGCCTTCTTCGTGATGGTGGTGGCCGCGGCCGAGGTCGTGATCGGCCTGGCGATCATCATGGCCATCTTCCGCACCCGTCGTTCGGCCTCGGTCGACGACGCCAACCTGCTCAAGTACTGAGGTCGATCACCGATGAGTCATGAGCTGACGTGGCTGCTGGTCGCGATCCCGGCCGTGTCCGCGGCGATCCTGTTGCTCGGTGGCAAGGCCACCAACGCATGGGGTCACCTGCTGGGCACCGCCGCACCGCTGGCCTCGTTCGTCTGCGGGGTCCTGCTCTTCTTCCAGATGCAGGGCCACTCCGGCGAGGAGCGGTCCGAGACCGTCAAGCTGTTCGAGTGGTTCTCGGTCGGCAGCATCCAGGTGGATGTGACCCTGCTGGTCGACCAGCTGTCCATCCTCTTCGTGCTGCTGATCACCGGCGTGGGTTCGCTGATCCACATCTACTCGATCGGTTATATGGCGCACGACGCGCGCCGCCGCCGCTTCTTCGGGTACCTGAACCTGTTCATCGCCTCGATGCTGCTGCTGGTGCTGGCCGCCGACTACCTGGTGGTCTTCGTCGGCTGGGAAGGCGTCGGCCTGGCGTCGTACCTGCTGATCGGCTTCTGGCAGCACAAGCACTCGGCCGCGACCGCCGCCAAGAAGGCGTTCGTGGTGAACCGGGTCGGTGACATCGGCCTCTCGCTCGCGGTGATGAGCATGTGGGCGCTGTTCGGCTCGTCCGCCTTCACCACGGTGAGCGCGGGCGTCGAGGGGGTCTCCGACACCTGGGGCACGCTGCTCGGCCTGATGCTGCTGCTGGCGGCCTGCGGCAAGTCCGCCCAGGTGCCGCTGCAGTCCTGGCTGCTGGACGCGATGGAGGGCCCGACCCCGGTGTCGGCGCTGATCCACGCGGCGACGATGGTGACCGCGGGCGTCTACCTGGTGGTCCGCTCGCACGCGATCTACGAGGTCACCGAGTTCGCCTCCACCGCGGTGGTGATCGTCGGTACGGTCACGCTGCTGGTCGGCGCGATCATCGGTTGCGCCAAGGACGACATCAAGAAGGCGCTGGCCGGCTCGACCATGAGTCAGATCGGCTACATGATGCTGGCGGCGGGTCTCGGCCCGGCGGGCTACGTGTTCGCGATCTTCCACCTGCTCACCCACGGCTTCTTCAAGGCCAACATGTTCCTCGGTGCCGGCTCGGTGATGCACGGCATGAACGACGACGTGAACATGCGGCACTACGGCGGCCTGGCGAAGTACATGAAGGTCACCTTCGTGACGTTCGCCTTCGGCTACCTGGCCATCCTCGGCATCCCGCCGTTCGCCGGCTTCTTCAGCAAGGACAAGATCATCGAGGCCGCGTTCGCGGACAACCTGGTGATCGGTCTGTGCGCGCTGCTCGGCGCCGGCATCACCGCGTTCTACATGACCCGGCTGATGCTGATGACGTTCTTCGGCGAGAAGCGCTGGGGCAAGGACGTGCACCCGCACGAGTCGCCCGCGGTGATGACCGGTCCGCTGGTCGTCCTGGCGGCGCTGTCGATCGGTGGCGGCGCGCTGTACTTCGCCGGCCACTGGATCGTCGACTGGCTCGAACCGGTGGTCGGGCACGAGGAGCACCACCCGCCGGTCAGCGCGCTGGTGATGACGCTGATCACCCTCGCGGTGGTCCTCGTCGGCCTGCTCGTCGCGGTCTTCCTGTACCGCCGCGACATCCCGCGCGAGGCGCCGGTCAAAGTCTCGCCGGCCACCACCTTCGCCCGTCGTGACCTGTACGGCGACGCGCTGAACGAGGCGGTCCTGATGCGGCCGGGCCAGTACCTCACCCGGACGCTGGTCTGGCTCGACAACCGCGGGGTGGACGGCCTGGTCAACGGCCTGGCCGCGCTCTTCGGCGGTCTGTCCGGCCGGTTGCGCCGGTACCAGACGGGCTTCGTCCGTTCCTACGCACTCAGCATGGTCTTCGGCGCCGCATTCGTGGTCGTCGCCCTCCTCGCGGTGAGGTTGTCGTGAACATCGGTTGGCTGACCCTGACAATGCTCCTGCCGTTCGTGGGGGCCCTGGCGACGATGGCGGTGCCGAAAGCCAAGGCACTGCTGTCGAAGCAGGTCGCGCTTGTCTTCTCCACCCTCACGCTGATCCTGACCATCGTGATCGCGGTCGGCTACCAGCAGAACGGTGCGGCCGACTACGAGGAGAGCTACACCTGGATCGAGGCGTTCGGGGCGCACTACGCGCTCGGCCTCGACGGCGTCGGCATCGTGCTGATCGTGCTGACCGCGCTGCTCACCCCGATCGTGCTGCTCGCCTCCTGGAACGACGCGAAGACCGGTCGCTGGAGCGAGAAGTCCTTCTTCGCCTGGGTGCTGGGCCTGGAGGCGCTGTCGATCGGCGTGTTCGCCGCCACCGACGTGTTCCTCTTCTACGTGCTGTTCGAGGCCACGCTGATCCCGATGTACTTCCTGATCGGCGGGTTCGGCGGCGCGCAGCGGTCGTACGCGGCGGTGAAGTTCCTGCTCTACTCGCTGCTCGGCGGTCTGCTGATGCTGGCCTCCGTGGTCGGCCTGTACGTCCTGTCGGCCCGCGGCGGCGACCCGTCGTACCTGCTGTCCGACCTGGTCCAGCTCGACATCAGCCAGAACACCGAGCGGTGGCTCTTCCTCGGCTTCTTCTTCGCCTTCGCGGTGAAGGCGCCGATGGTGCCGTTCCACACCTGGCTGCCGGACGCCGCCGCCGAGGCGACGCCGGGGACCTCGGTGCTGCTGGTCGGCATCCTGGACAAGATCGGCACCTTCGGGATGATCCGGTTCTGTCTGGGCCTGTTCCCGAACGCGTCCGAGTGGGCCACCCCGGTGGTGCTGGTGCTCGCGCTGATCTCGGTCCTGTACGGCGCCCTGGTGGCGATCGGGCAGACCGATATCAAGCGGCTGATCGCGTACACCTCGATCTCGCACTTCGGCTTCATCGTGATGGGCATCTTCGCGCTCACCTCGCAGGGCCTGACCGGGTCGACGCTGTACATGTTCAACCACGGTCTTTCCACCGCGGCGCTGTTCCTGGTGGCCGGCTACCTGATCTCGCGGCGCGGTTCGGCCCGGATCGCGGACTACGGCGGGGTGGACAAGGTGGCTCCGGTGCTGGCCGGCACCTTCTTGTTCGCCGGCCTGTCCAGCCTGGCGCTGCCTGGGTTGTCGCCGTTCATCTCCGAGTTCATGGTGCTGGCCGGAACGTTCAGCCGGCACAAGGTGATCGCGGTGATCGCCGTGCTCGGTATCGTGCTGGCCGCGCTCTACATCCTGATCATGTACCAACGCCTGATGACCGGCCCGGTGCGCGACGGGATCGAGAAGCTGAAGGACCTGAACTTCCGCGAGGTGTTCGCGATCGCACCGCTGGTCGTGCTGATCATCGCCCTGGGCATCTACCCCAAGCCGGTGGTCGACATCATCAAGCCGGCGGTCGAGTCGACGATGCAGCGGGTGGGCGTCACCGACCCGGCCCCGCAGGTTCCCGTGACGGAGGGACAGAAGTGAGTGCAGTGCTGATGCCGTTGGCGGCGGTCCCTGGCGCCTTGCCGCTGGCGGACTTCGTCGCACCGAAGATCGAGTACAACGAGTTGGCTCCGCTGCTCGTGGTCTTCGGCGCGGCCTGTGTCGGCGTCGTCGCCGAGGCCTTCCTGCCCCGGGCGCTGCGGCACGTGGTCCAGTTGGCGCTGACCCTGGTCGGCCTGGTGGTCGCCGCGGTGCTGACGGTCCTGCTGATGGTGGACGAGAAGTCGCTGGTCGCGGCGCAGGGCGCCATCTCGGTGGACGGCCCCGCGCTGTTCACCTGGATCACGCTGCTCACGCTGACGGTGATCAGTGTGCTGCTGTTCGCGGAGCGCTCGGTCGACGGAGGGCTGTCCGCCTTCGCCGGCCAGGCGGCCGCAGTACCGGGCAGTGAGGCGGAGCGGGAGGGTACCGCGGCCAAGGTCGAGCACACCGAGGTCTTCCCGCTGACGCTGTTCGCGGTCGGCGGCATGATGCTGTTCGCCTCGGCCAACGACCTGCTGATCCTGTTCGTCGCGCTCGAGGTCTTCTCGCTGCCGCTGTACCTGCTCTGCGGGCTGGCGCGGCGTCGCCGGCTGATCTCGCAGGAAGCCGCGATGAAGTACTTCCTGCTCGGCGCGTTCGCCTCGGCGTTCCTGCTCTACGGCATCGCGCTGCTCTACGGGTACGCCGGGACGATGTCGCTGGGCGGCATCTCCGACGCGCTCGCCACCAAGACCGGGGGCGACGCGATCCTGCTCGCCGGTACCGGCCTGATCGCCGTCGGCCTGCTGTTCAAGGTCGGCGCGGTTCCGTTCCACTCCTGGACGCCGGACGTCTACCAGGGCGCGCCGACGCCGGTCACCGGCTTCATGGCGGCCTGCACCAAGATCGCCGCGTTCATCGGCCTGATGCGGGTCTTCTACGTCGCCCTCGGCGGCACCCGCTGGGACTGGGCGCCGATGATGTGGGTCGTCGCGATCCTCACCATGGTGGTCGGCTCGATCGTGGCCATCACCCAGACCGACGTGAAGCGGATGCTCGCCTACTCGTCGATCGCGCACGCCGGCTTCCTGCTGACCGCGTTCGTCGGGCTCGCGCAGAGCGGCAGCGGTGTCACCGACGGCATCACCTCGACCCAGGCGGTGCTGTTCTACCTGGTCACCTACGGCTTCCCGACGATCGGCGCCTTCGCCCTCGTCACGCTGGTCCGCGACGCCGGTGGCGAGGCGACGCACCTGTCCCGCTGGGCCGGACTGGGCAAGAAGTCGCCACTGCTGGCGGGGATCTTCGCCTTCTTCCTGATCTCCTTCGCCGGCATCCCGCTGACCGCGGGCTTCACCGGCAAGTGGGCCGTGTTCACCGCGGCCTGGACCGGTGGCGCGTGGCCGCTGGTCGTGGTCGCGGTGCTCTGCAGCCTGGTCGCCGCGTTCTTCTACGTCCGCGTGATCGTGCTGATGTTCTTCTCCGACCTGCCGGCTGACGCGCCGGACGTGGCGCTGCCCGGCTGGCAGACCACCGCGGCCGTCGCCCTGGGTCTCGCCGCCACCGTCGTACTCGGTCTGGTTCCCGGACCGGTGCTCGACCTGGCGGCCCGAGCGGGTGAGTTCATCCGGTGAGTCCGTCCCCGCTGCCAGCCGAGAGCCTGGGATTCGCGTTCGCCGACGAGGCGCTCGAGTCCCGGGTTCGTGCTGGGCTGGAGAGGGTCGAGCAGGCGCTCCGCGACTCCGCGCAGTCCGAGGCCCCGTTCGTCACCGAGGCCGCCCAGCACGTCATGGTTGCCGGCGGCAAGCGGTTCCGTCCGTTGCTGGTGCTGCTGGCGGCCGAGCTCGGTCCGTCCGCGGCGGCGCCGGAGGTGGTCGACTCGGCCGTCGTGGTCGAGCTGACCCACCTGGCCACGCTGTACCACGACGACGTGATGGACGAGGCCGCCCTGCGCCGAGGTGCCGACAGCGCCAACGCGCGCTGGGACAACTCGGTCGCGATCCTGACCGGCGACTGGCTGTTCGCCCGCGCCTCCGACCTGGTCGCGTCGCTCGGCCCGGAGGCGGTCAAGATCCAGTCCCGCACCTTCGGCCGCCTGGTCGAGGGGCAGATCCGCGAGACCCTGGGGGTCTCCGAGGGGCAGGACCCGCTCGCGCACTACCTGTCGGTGGTCGCGGACAAGACCGGCTCGCTGATCGCCACCTCGGCGCTCTTCGGTGCTCGGTTTGCCGGTGCGTCGGTGGAGATCCAGGAGACCCTGCGGGCTTTCGGTGAGGAGATCGGCCAGGCGTTCCAGTTGGCCGATGACATCCTCGACGTCACTTCGGAGGAGTCCGGCAAGACTCCTGGTACCGATCTTCGCGAAGGCGTCCCCACCCTCCCGGTCCTCATCTTCCGAGCCCAAGCAGATTCGTCGAACCCCACGGACGCCCGCCTGCTGGAGTTGCTCGACTCCGACCTGAGCGACGACGCCATGCTGGCGGAGACGCTGGGCCTGCTGCGCGCCCACCCTTCGCTACAGCAGGCCGAGGACGACGTACGCCGCCGCGCCAACGACGCCCGCAAGCTCCTCGAAGACCTCCCCGAGGGCCCAGGCCGCTCCGCCCTCGAGTCCCTCTGCGATTTGGTGGTAACCCGCTCGGTCTGAATCCTCTTGCTTGCAACAACAAGATGCCCGACAGCGCGAGACTGTCGGGCATCTTGTCTGTCAGCGGGTTTGCCAGGTGGGGCCCACCCATGGAGTATCAGCTGCCGACGCGGCCGCCGTCCTTGCGCCAGACGCAGGAGATCGCCGGGCGGGGGAAGGTGTGCGTGTGCGGCCAGGTCGAGGAAGGCTTCTCGAAGGTCGCGTCGTCGGTCTCGCCCGGGTGCTGGACTGCGACGAACGCGGTCAGGTCGTCCTCGCTGACCAGCGGGCCACAGGCCTCGGCGGCGAACGGCACCGACAGGAACTGCTTCACCTGGCCGCGCTTCGGGCCGGCCACCGGGACGGTGAAGATGCCGTCGTTGGAGCCGAGCACGTTGCCGTCGGTCGAGATCCACAGGTTGCCGGAACCGTCGAACGCGACGTTGTCGGGGCAGGAGATCGGGCTGACCTTCGACTTGTCGAAACCGCCGAAGTACGTCTCCTGCGCGGCCGGGTCGCCGCAGATCAGGAACAGGGTCCAGAAGAAGCCGGTCTTGGCCGCGTCGTCGCCCTCCTCGCTGAGTTCCAGGATGTAGCCGTTGCGGTTGCCGGACTGCTCCACCAGCGGCGCGCCGAGGCTCGGCCGGGTGTGCGACTTCGCCAGCGGGTTGGCCTCGTCGACCGCGAAGGTCCCGCCGCGGTTGGAGTTGTTGGTCAGGGCGGCGTAGATCCGGCCGTTGACGGGGTTGCGCTCGATGTCCTCGGGCCGGTCCATCCGGGTGGCGCCGACCTTGTCGGCCGCGGTCCGGACGTCGATCAGCACGTCGGCGACGCTCATCCCGTCGATGAACGACTTCTTGTCCGTGGTCAGCGGGATCCACTGGCCGGTGCCGTCGAAGAGCCCGTCCGCGGTGCCGTCGCCGGTGAACTTGGCGACGTACAGGGTGCCCTCGTCAAGCAGAGCGAAGTTGGCCTTGCGGTTCTTCTCGTCGTACCTGCCGGTGGAGACGAACTTGTAGATGTACTCGCCGCGCTCGTCGTCACCGAGGTACGCCGCGATCCGGCCGTCGGCGGTGATCGTGACGGTGGCGCCCTCGTGCTTCATCCGGCCGAGCATGGTGCGCTTCTTCGGCGTGGACTTCGGGTCGTACGGGTCGACCTCGACGATCCAGCCGGTCCGGAACGCCTCGGTCGGGACCTTGGTCAGGTCGAAGCGCTCGTCCACCAGGCTCCACTGGCGGGCGGACTTGGTCGCCGTCGTCGGTACGCCGTACCGCTTGAAGCTTGCCTGGTACTGCGCCGGCACGGTGCCGCTGACGTCGAAGTACCCGTTGAAGTTCTCCTCGCCGGACAGGATCGTGCCCCACGGGGTGACCCCGCCGGCGCAGTTGCCGAAGGTGCCATAGGCAACCTTTCCGACGCGCGCGTCGGCGGCGGCCGGGCCGGTCACGTCGAACTTGGTGGTGGCGGTGATCCGGCGGTTGTACCTGCCGCCGTGGCCGTCGCGGCGCCACTGGCCGGTGCGGCCGACCCGGTCGATCTGCACCACCGACATGCCGTGCCCGGCCAGGCCGATCCTGGCGATCGTCTTGGCGTCGTACTTGCCGGTCGGGAACATCAGGTTCTCGTCGGTGTACTCGTGGTTGCAGACCAGCAACGCCTTCCGGTCGTCGCGCAGCGGCACGACCATCGTGTAGTCGTTGTTGTAGCCGAACTGCTTGGCCTGCGCCTCGGGCGTCTGCCGGTTCACGTCGAACCTCGGCGCACCGGTCTCGACCGGGTCGCCCCAGGCGATGATCACGGACTGGGCGTAGCCGGCCGGGATAACGATGTCGTCCTTGCGGTTCGGCGGCACCACGCCGTGGGTGAGTTGGCCGTGGCCGCCCCCGAAGCCGGGGAACTCGCCGTTGCCCTTGTCGCCGTTCGCGGCGGCGGAGAAGTCCGCCGCGGCCGGCAGGTTGGAGGCCAGTACGCCGACGCCGGCGGCCGCGACGCTCGCGGCGCCGACCTTCAGCATGCCGCGGCGGGAGAAGGCGGACTGCAGGACGCTCTGGATGTGCTCGTTGCCGGAGGTGTTCGGCTCCGGGTGGTCACACTGGTTGGCGCACTTCAGTTCGCAGGTGCGAAAAGAGCGCGATCCGTGACGGGTGCCGATCTGGCTGATCAGCGGCAGCAACTTGGGGCTCACTCGCGGTACTCCGGATTTCTCGCGGCGGACAATGCAGACGCCGTGAGGCTAAGGAGCGGAAACGGGAACTGGGTGAAGGTCAGATGAACGCGGAAAGGCTTAGGCGACCCTCAGTCGCGAAGCGCGCCGGAACGCTCACACCGCGGAGGCGGTGACCTCGAGCGCCATCGTCCGCCGGCGGGTCCGCAGACCGTTCAGCGTGAAGATCATCAGGGCCAGCCAGACCAGCCCGAAACCGATCCAGCGCATCGGGCTCATCTGCTCGTGGAAGACCACCACGCCGACGATGAACTGCATGATCGGCGCGATGTAGTTCAACAGGCCCAGCGTCGTCATCGAGACCCTGGTCGCGGCGGCCCCGAAGAGCAGCAGCGGTACCGCGGTGATCGGCCCGGTCAGCAGCACCAGCACCAGATAGCCGGGTCCTTCGTGCGTCACGGTCGCCTGGCCCTGGAACCCGAGCACCAGGATCGCGATCAGGGCCAGCGGCGCCACCGTCGCCGACTCCACCGCCATCCCCTCGATCGCCCCGGCGCCGGCCTTCTTCTTGGCCAGCCCGTAGAAGCCGAACGAGAAGGTCAGGGCGATCGCCACCCACGGCGGCCGGCCGTTCTCGATGGTCAGCCCGACGACCGCCACGAAGGCGATCGCGAGCGCGATCCACTGGGCGACCCGGAGGCGCTCCTTGAGGATGATCACGCCCAGCAGCACGGTGAACAGTGGGGTGATGAAGTAGCCGAGGGACGTCTCCACGATCCGGTCGTGGTTGACGCCCCAGATGTAGGCGCCCCAGTTGACCGAGATCAGTACCGCCCCGGCGACCAGCGGCCACCTGCGTCGCGGGTCCGAGATCAGGGCCCGCACCTGGCCGAAGCGACGCCGTACCAGCACCAGCGCGACGATCGTGACGAGGGACCAGAGGATCCGGTGGGCGAGCAGTTCGACCGCGCCGGAGGAGTCGATCAGCTTCCAGTACAGCGGGAAGAGACCCCACAGCAGGTATGCCGAGAGGCCGAAGATGAACCCTCTCCGCTGTTCCGCCACGGTTGCGAGTCTAGACCCGGCGTCATGGGTATCAACGAGGTTTGCTCATGACGTGAGACACGCTGGTGCGATGAGGTTGGATAGAGGTGTGAGCACAGTGACGTGGACCAGGAGGAACCCGTGAGCGTGAGGACCGGTCTGGTCTCGGTGACGTTCCGGAAGTTGGCGGTCGAAGAGGTCGTCGAGGTGGCGAAAGAGGCCGGGCTGGCCGCGATCGAGTGGGGCGGCGACGTGCACGTGCCGTTCGGCGACATGGCCGCCGCACGCAAGGCCCGGGCGCTCTGCGAGGACAACGGGCTCGCCGTCGCGGCGTACGGGTCCTACCTGCGGGCCGGCAGCGTCGACCGCGAAGAGATCCGTACCGCGGTCAACACCGCCGCCGAGCTCGGGGCTCCCCGCATCCGCGTCTGGGCGGGGACCGTCGGCACCGCCGAGGCGGGCGTGGGTGACCGGATGGCAGTGACCCGCGGTCTGGCCGAACTGGCGGACGTGGCCGCCGGCGCCGGCATTGAGATCGCGATGGAGTTCCACCGCAACACCCTGACCGACGAGGTGGACTCCACCATCACCCTGCTGCTGGATGTCGGCGCGCCCAACCTCACAACGTACTGGCAACCCCCGGTGGACCTGGCCGACGCCGAGTGCCTTCAGCAGTTGGAGGCCCTGATGCCCTGGCTCAGCACCGTCCACGTCTTCTCCTGGTGGCCCTCCAACACCCGCCTCCCGCTGGCGGGCCGCGAGTCCCTCTGGCGCCCGGTCCTCGACCGCCTCGCCACCGAACCCCGAGAAATCAACGCCCTCCTCGAGTTCGTCGCCGACGACTCCGTAGCCCAGTTCTCCACCGACGCCAAGTCCCTGCACAACTGGGTCTGACACCTGGGCCCGCCGGCCGTGGTGTCGTGCGGCAACCAGCTCGGCGTTCGGCATTGACAGCGTTGTCTGCTGCGACGACGATACTGCGTCAAGAGCTGATGAAACGTTTCCAACCTCCGTCGGCCGAGCCGCCCTGAAGCCTCGAGGAGATCTCGATCATGGTCCTGAGTCGTTCGCGCGTAGTGCGCGCCCTGGTGGCCGGCGTGGCCACGCTGGCTGCCGGGCTGGCGTCGTCGCTGGTGTCGTCATCGCCCGCCGGAGCCGATCCGGGAGGTGGCGCCGACGGCCCGACGGCGACGGCGCGGGCCCGGGTCGCCGCCGACGTGCTGATGAGCTCGTACGAGCCGGTGAAAGCGTGGTTCCCGTCCAGCTGGTGGAACTCCGCCGTCGCCCTGCAGACCATCGGCGACTTCGCGGAGCGCACGGGCGACCGCCGCTATCTGCCGCAGCTGGACAACACGTTCGAGAAGGCCAAGGGCGTGTTCCCGGCCGGCTACCTGTCAGGTGATCCCCTGCTCGGCAACTTCACCAGCCGCGCCATCGACGACTCCGAGTGGTGGGCGCTGACCTGGATCCAGACCTACGACCTGACCAAGAACCCCAAGTACCTCGACATGGCGGTCACGATCGCGGAGTACGTCGAGAACTACTGGGACGACACCTGCGGCGGCGGAGTCTGGTGGGACGCCGAGCGGACGTACAAGAACGCCGTCACCAACGGGCTCTGGATCCGCCTCACCGCCGAGCTGCACAACCGGATCCCCGGCGACCGGCACTGGCTCGGCCGCGCGCAGCAGGGGTGGAACTGGTTCACCGGCAGCGGGATGATCAACGCCCAGGGCCTGGTGAACGACGGTCTGAAGACCAGCACCTGCCAGAGCAACAACGAGACGGTGTGGACCTATAACCAGGGCCTCGCGATCGGCGCCGGCCTCGAGCTGTGGCGGGCAACCCGCAACCCCGAGCTGCTGACCACGGTACGGCGGCTCGCGGACTCGGCAATCGCCGCCGGGGGTCTGGTTTCCGACGGGACCCTGACCGAGTCGTGCGATGTCCCGGGCAAGGTCTGCGACGACAACCAGAAGCAGTTCAAGGGCATCTTCCTGCGGTACTGGATGGACCTGACCGACACCACGCACGACCGGCGCTACCTCGCCTTCCAGGACCGGCAGGCCGCCGCCGTCTGGGAGAACCGTGATGCGGCCGGGCGCCTCGGCCTGCGCTGGTCCGGCGTCACGAGTCCGGCCGATCCGAATGTCTTCGACTGGCGGACGCAGGCCAGTGGGCTCAGCGCGCTGATCGCCGACGTACCGGCGCGGCCGCCGGTGCGGTCCCTGTCCGCGATCATGACTCCGGCCCAGCCGGTGGTGATGTCCGCGAGCGAGAGTGCGACCCACCTCAGGCTGGTGGCTCGGCTCCAGGCCACCGCGCCGGCCGGAGAGCGGATCACGGCCGACGTCCAGGCCTCGGCGCCCGCAAGCTGGACCGTGACCCCGCGCCAGGCGAGCGTGACCCTGCGCCCAACCGGCAACGCCGTACCGGCACAGGCTGAGGTCGAGCTCGACGTGGCCATCCCTGGCGGTACGCCGGACGGTCGCTACCCGGTGACCGTGACGGCGACGTCCGGCCCGCTCCTCGCGTTCACCACGCAGGCCGAGATCCTGGTGGCGCGCACCGTGGACTTCGACACCGGCACCGCGGCCGAGCTGCCCTGGCTGTGGGACGCCGGCGGGTCCCAGAGCCACGGCGCCCAGAACCGCTTCGCCGACGGCAACGCGTACTTCGTCTACCGCTTCCCGTTCCCGTCCGGTACCGCCTCCGCGTCCGCCACGCTGACGATCGACAACGAGTACCACGTCGAGGTGAGCGGTGACGGCCGGCAGTGGACCACCGTGGCCAGGGAGACCCGGCACATCCACGGCGGCGAGAACAAGGCGACGCTGACGTTCGACCTGACGCCGCACCTCGGCCCGGACAAGGCCGGCTATGTCCGGGTCTCGGACTCGTTCCCCACCGAGGGCTGGGGCGGCCGGGTCGCCCACGTCACCGCGGCCTACACCGAGTAGTCCCACGACGAGCAACGGCAGCCGGCCGACAGAGGGAGTCGTAGAAAAATTTCTGCCGAGGCCTGGTCAAGCGGTAGATAGTGGCGCGATTCT
This sequence comes from Kribbella sancticallisti, assembly GCF_039530625.1. Taxonomy (NCBI): domain Bacteria; kingdom Bacillati; phylum Actinomycetota; class Actinomycetes; order Propionibacteriales; family Kribbellaceae; genus Kribbella; species Kribbella sancticallisti. The sequence continues at coordinate 80,586 of NZ_BAAAOS010000056.1, forward strand.
TGCGGGTGACAGCGCGTTTCGCCCCAATCGCGTCACCGGAGGTAGTCCGATGTCTCTCACCCAACGCTTACCCAGGATCGTCGCCGTGCTCGCCCTGTTCGCGGCGATGCTGGGCACCACCGTGGTTGCCTCGGTGGTCACCGCGACCGAGGCACATGCCGACGGTTGCTACACATGGAGCCGCACGCTCGCCCAAGGTGCCAGTGGCGAGGATGTGCGGCAGTTGCAGATCCGCGTCGCCGGCTATCCGGGGTACGGCGGGCACATCGCGGCGGACGGCGCCTTCGGTCCGGCGACCAAGGCCGCGGTGCAGCGGTTCCAGTCGGCGTACGGACTGAGCGCCGACGGGATCGCCGGCTCGGCGACGTTCAGCAAGATCTACGCGCTGCAGGACGACGACTGCACGCCGATCCACTTCACCTACTCCGAACTCGACGACGGCTGTGGTGGCAGTGGCTGGGACGGTGGTCCGCTCTCCGCGGCTGCCACCAAGGCCAACGCACTCCAGACCATGTGGCAGCTCGAGGCCCTGCGGCACGCGCTCGGTGACCAGCCGCTGACCGTGACGAGTGGCTTCCGCAGCTACTCGTGCAACAGTTCGGTCGGCGGCGCGAGCAACAGCCAGCACCTGTACGGCCGCTCGGCCGACCTCGTCGGCGTGCATTCCCTGTGCACGTTGGCCAAGCAGGCCCGGTACCACGGCTTCGGCGGCATCTTCGGCCCCGGCTACCCCGGCCACAACGACCACACCCACCTCGACATCCGCACGAGCAACTCCTGGTCGGCGCCCAGCTGCGGCATCTGACCAGGTACTACGGACGGGCTGGCGCCCCTGCGGACAATGTGGTCCGCGGGGGAGTCAGCTCGTCGCTCGGACCAGCTCGGCCAAGGTGATGCCGGCCGCCCGGTCCAGGTGCTCTGCCGACAACCCGGCCGCGTGAGCGCCGACGACATCCAGCTCCAGGTTGTCGCCGATCATCAACGTGTCCGCGGGATTGACACCGAGTGCCTCGCAGGTCAGCTGGTACGCCTGCGGCGCGGGCTTGCTGAAGCCGAGCTGCTCCGAGGTGGACACGACGTCCACCAGCTCGGCCAGGCCGATCGCTTCCAGCTTCGCGTTCTGCTGCCGAGTGCTCCCGTTGGTCAGTACGCCGATCCGCCATCCGTTGCTGCGGGCAACTTCCAGGGCGGGGCGGGCGTCCGGGAAGGCCGACCAGCTCGCCTGGTAGCTGTCCAGGAAACCCGTGAAGACCTGGTCCAGCTCGTCGTCGTCCGCCGGCACCGGCTGACCGACCAGCGGGAGGAAGTCGCGGAGCCGGCCCCGGCGCTGTTCCTGGTGGGTCAATGCGCCGGCGAGCCACTGGTCGAAGTTGTGCTGCTCGATCACGAACCACTGGGCGACGAGTTCGTCCGTCGGCGTACCACCGAGTTGTGGGACCCAGGCGTGGATCGCGGCCGTCGCCGAGGTGGTGTGGTCGAACAGCGTGTCGTCGAGGTCGAAGATGACCGCCTTCACGCGGGCACCACCGAGGTCCGGTTGAGCTCGCGGTGGTTGGCGTAGCCCGACAGGGCGAGGGTGAGGTCCAGCTCGGCCAGGAGGCAGCGCAGTACGTGCTCGACGCCTGCCTGGCCCGCCAGCGCGAGGCCGTAGAGGAACGGGCGGCCGAGCAGTACGGCCTTGGCGCCGAGGGCGAGGGCCTTGGCCGCGTCGGAGCCTGTCCGGACGCCTGAGTCGAAGAGGATGGTGACCTGCTCGCCGACCGCGTCCGCGATCGCCGGGAGTGCGTCGAGCGCAGCGATCGCACCGTCGACCTGGCGGCCGCCGTGGTTGGACACCACGAGGCCGTCCACGCCATGCTCGGCCGCGAGCTTGGCGTCGTCGACGGAGGTGATCCCCTTCAGCACGATCGGGCCGTCCCAGTTGTCGCGCAGGAAGGACAACTCGTCCCAGCCCAGCCCGACGTTCGGGAACATCTGTGCCCAGTGCATCACCGCGGCGGTCGGGTCCTCCTCGATCGGCTTGGCCAGCTTGGCCTGGAACGCGGGGTCGGTGAAGTAGTTCGCCAGGCCGACGCCGGTGAGGAACGGGAGGAATCCCCGGTCCAGGTCGGCCGGCCGCCAACCGATCGTGCCGGTGTCCAGGGTGACGACCAGGACGGAGTACCCGTTGTGCTTGGCGCGTTGCAGGAAGCTCAGGCAGACGTCCCGGTCGGTCGGCCAGTACAGCTGGTACCACTTGCTGTCGGCCTCGATCTGCTCGAACGAGTGGCTCGCCTGGGTCGAGTGCGTGTAGGTCAACCCGAGTGCGTTGGCAGCCCGCGCGGTGGCCAGTTCGCCGTCGGGATGAGCCAGTGTCTGTACGCCGATCGGCGCGATCAGCACCGGAGCGGGCATCTTCGTGCCGAGGATCGTGCAGGACAGGTCCCGCTCGGTGCTCCCGCGCAGCATCCGCGGCACCAGCCGCCACCGGTCGAAGGCCGCCAGGTTGGCTCGCGCGGTCGACCCGCTGCCCGCGCTCGGCACGATGTAGCCCATCGCCTCGGCCGACAGGCTCGCCGCCGCCTGCGACTCCAGCCGGGACAGGTCAGTGGTGATCTCCGGCCGGGTGTTCTGGAACATGCCCTGCACGTAGATGCTCAACTGGTGATCGCCGTAGTTGGCCGGTGATGACATGGCCGGATGCTTTCACAACGGGTCCTCCGCGTCACGCGATGGCGCTGGTCACACCGGCGGCTGAGACCTCGGCCGGGGCGGGCCGGGCTGATGCGACAATCAGGCGTGACAAGTTCGATGACTCCTGACAGCTCCGCGGGCTCGCGGCACGTCGGCCTGGCGCTGCTGGCGCTGGCGACCGGCGGGTTCGCGATCGGGACGACCGAGTTCGTCACGATGGGCCTGCTGCCCGAGATCGCGGCCGGCGTGGACATCTCGATCCCGACCGCCGGGCACATCGTCTCGGCGTACGCGATCGGCGTGGTCGTCGGGGCGCCGGTGATCGCCGCGCTGGGCGCCCGGACCGGCCGGAAGAGGCTGCTGCTCGGGCTGATGGCGGTCTTCGTGCTGGGCAACGTCCTGTCCGCGATCGCGAACAGTTACGAACTGCTGATGGCGGCGCGGTTCCTGACCGGGCTGCCGCACGGCGCGTTCTTCGGCATCGGAGCCGTCGTCGGCGCCTCGATGGTGCCGGCGAACCGGCGGGCCTGGGCGGTCTCGATGATGATGGTCGGCCTGCCGGTCGCGAACATCGTCGGCGTCCCGGTGACCACCCTGCTCGGGCAGGAGTTCGGCTGGCAACTCCCGTTCCTGGCGGTCGGCGTACTCGGTCTGCTGACGCTGGTGGCGGTCTGGTCCTGGGTCGGTCCGCAGCCGGTCGGCAACGACGTCAACGTACGCAGCGAGTTGAGCGCCCTGGCCAAGCCGCAGGTGTGGATGGCCCTGCTGGTCGGGATGGTCGGCTTCGGCGGCATGTTCGCGACGTACTCGTTCATCACCCCGACGATGACCGAACTGGCCGGCTTCACCCCGGCGGCGGTGACGATCGTGCTCGCCGTGTACGGCATCGGCATGACCGGCGGCACCTTGGTCGGTGGGCGGCTGGCCGATCGGGCGCTGATGCCCAGCATGTACGGCGGGCTGATCGCGGTGACCGTGGTGCTTGGAACCTTCGGCTGGCTCGCGCAGAGCAAGCCGGGCGCGTTGATCGGGGTCTTCGCGATGGGGTTCAGCGCGAGCATCCTGATCCCTGCTCTGCAGACTCGGCTGATGGATGTCGCTCACGAGGGGCAGTCGCTGGCGGCGTCGTTGAACCACTCGACGCTCAACGTGGCGAACGCGCTCGGCGCGTGGCTCGGCAGCGTAGTACTGGCTGCTGGGTATGGGTACGAGTGGCCGAGCCGGGTTGGCGCGGCGCTGGCGGTGGCAGGCCTCGTACTGGCGCTGGTGTCTGGGCAGATGGACCGGCGGACGGCCCGGCCGCTGGCGGAGGCCCGGTCGTAGCTCGTTCGCGCTGCGTGATCACCAGGCAGTTGGTTAGATCGGGGTATGGCGACACTGGTTTTGAGCGGGGCCGATCTGGTGCGGCGGCGCGGCCTGCGGCAGATGCGGATGGTCGCGCTGTCCTTGCTGGTGCTGGCGGCGATCGTGTACGTCGTGACGCTGCACCGCGAGGGTGCGTGGGGTTACGTGAACGCCGCGTCCGAGGCGGCGATGGTCGGCGCGCTGGCGGACTGGTTCGCGGTGACGGCGCTGTTCCGCCACCCGCTCGGGCTGCCGATCCCGCACACCGCGATCGTGCCGACCCGCAAGGACAGCCTGGCCGAGAGCCTGGAGCAGTTCGTCACCGAGAACTTCCTGTCCGAGGCGGTCGTCGCCGAGAAGATGCGGACCGCCGAGGTCAGCCGCAGGGCCGGCGAATGGCTTGCCTCCGGCAACCATGCTGAACGGATCGTCGAGGAGGGCGCCCGGACGATCGGCGCGGCGCTGCCGAGACTGGGTGACGACGACGTCACCGCCTTCGTCCAAGGCTCGCTGCTGCCGCGGTTCGCCGCCGAGCCGCTCAGCCCGATCGCCGGGCACTTCCTGCAGTCGGTGGTCGACGACGGCGCGCACCACGCGTTGTTCGACCTGTTGATGGTCGAGGCCTACGACTGGCTCCGCGACAACCGCGAGACCCTGACCGAGGTCGTCGGCTCCCGCGCGCCGCGCTGGTCCCCTCGCTGGGTCGACTCGATCGTGATCGACCGGATCCACAAGGAGGCGCTGGTCTGGCTGGCCGGCATCCGCGACGATCCTCAGCACCCGGCCCGCAAGGCGGTCGACCGGCTGCTGAGCCAGTTGGCCGACGACCTGCAGAACGACCCGGAGATGATGGAGCGCTTCGAGACGTTCAAACGCCGGATGCTGAGCCACCCCGACATGGGCACCAGCCTCACCGCCGTCTGGGACGCCGTCCGAACCGCCCTGATCGGCGCGATCAACGACCCCGAAGGCCCGCTGCGCGGCCGCGCCGCCCAAGCCATCAAGGACCTGGGCAAGCGCCTGCAAACCGACGACGTACTCCGCGCCAAGGTCGACACCCGAGCCTCCGAAGCCGTCGGCTACGTCGTCCGCACCTACGGCACCGAGATCGTCTCCGTCATCTCCGACACCATCGAACGCTGGGACGGCCGAGAAGCCTCAGCCCGCATCGAACTCCACGTCGGCCGCGACCTCCAGTTCATCCGCATCAACGGCACCGTCGTCGGCGCCCTGGTAGGCCTGGTAATCCACACCGCCAGCCAACTGCTGTAGCGCGGAGCACGATCCGGCCCGCGTGGGGACCTGCGCCGCGGACGGCTGCGCCGACGTCTACATCGACGTTTCGGCCCGCGCCCACCGGCGGTTCTGCTCGGTCACCTGCCAGAACCGCACCCGGGTAGCCGCCTTCCGTCGCCGCCAGAGCACCTGACGGCGACGGACTCCGCGTAGTACTAGTTGACGGTCCAGGTGTCGGAGCCGGTGACCAGGGACTGGAGGTCGCCTTGGCCCTGGGTTTCCTTGGAGGTTGCTACCTGTTGGCGGACCAGGTCGTCGTACGCCGGGCGGTCTACCGCGCGGAAGACGCCGATGGGGGCCTGGTGGAGGACGCCGGCGTCGGTGAGGCGGGACAGGGCGAAGGCGTAGGCGGGGTCGTCGGTGTGGGCGTCGTGGACGACCAGGTCGGCCTCGCCGTTCGGGAGGTCCGCGATCTCGCGGACCGCGAGGGAGGCGAAGCCGTCGCGTACTACGCCGAGGCGGCCGTCGGTGCCGAAGCGGATCGGTTCGCCGTGCACGAGCGGGATGATCGCGTCGTCGCGGGTCTCCGGGTTCTTGAAGGCGTCGAAGGCGTTGTCGTTGAAGATCGGGCAGTTCTGGTAGATCTCCACGAAGGCCGTACCGCGGTGCTCGGCCGCGGCTCGCAGTACCGAGGTCAGGTGCTTGCGGTCCGAGTCGACCGTGCGGGCCACGAACGTCGCCTCGGCGCCGAGCGCCAGCGAGACCGGGTTGAACGGGTTGTCCACCGAGCCCATCGGAGTCGACTTGGTGACCTTGCCGGGCTCCGAGGTCGGGGAGTACTGGCCCTTGGTCAGACCGTAGATCCGGTTGTTGAACAGCAGGATCTTCATGTTCACGTTGCGCCGCAGGGTGTGGATCAGGTGGTTGCCGCCGATCGACAGCGCGTCGCCGTCACCGGTCACGACCCAGACGCTCAGGTCCGGCCGCGCCACCGCGAGCCCGGTCGCGATGGCCGGCGCGCGGCCGTGGATCGAGTGCATCCCGTACGTCGACAGGTAGTACGGGAAGCGGGACGAGCAGCCGATACCCGACACCATCGCCACGTTCTCGCGCTTGATCCCGAGCTCCGGCAGGAACCCCTGGAAGGCAGCCAGCACTGCGTAGTCGCCGCAACCAGGGCACCAGCGGACCTCCTGGTCCGACACGTACTCCTTGCGATTCTGCGGCTCGGTCGCGGCCGGTACGCCGCGGAGCCCGCCGGGCAGACTCGGCAGGCCGAGGTCGACGGTGCTCATCGTGCTCCCTCCGGGTGGTGCAGTTGGCCGTTCGGTTCGGTGTGCAGCGCTTCGCCGTGGGTCAGGTTGGCGGCGGCCTCGCCCAGGTGACGGGCGTCGTCGTCGATGCCCTCGGTCTCCTCGACCAGGTTGCCGATCACCTCGGCCAGTTCCGCGGCGCCCAGCGGCATACCCCGGACCTGCGCGTACGAGACCACGTCGACCAGGAACTTGGCGCGCAGCAGCATCGCCAGTTGGCCGAGGTTCATCTCCGGCACGAGGACCTTGTCGTACGACTTGAGCACGTCGCCCAGGTTCGCCGGGAACGGGTTGAGGTGGCGCAGGTGGGCCTGCGCGACCTTGCCGCCGACCTTGCGGACCCGGCGTACTCCGGCGCCGATCGGGCCGTAGGTGCTGCCCCAGCCGAGGACCAGGACCTTCGCGGTACCGTCCGGGTCGTCGACCTCGAGCGCGGGCACGTCGACGCCGTCCACCTTCGCCTGGCGGGTGCGGATCATCAGGTCGTGGTTGGCCGGGTCGTAGGAGATGTTGCCGGTCTTGTCCTCCTTCTCGAGCCCGCCGATGCGGTGGTCGAGCCCCGCGGTACCGGGGATGGCCCAGGCGCGAGCCAGGGTCTCCGGGTCGCGCAGGTAGGGGAGGTAGACCGGCTCGCCCTTGTCGTTCGTGGCGTTCGGCTCGGTGGTGAAGTTCGGGTCGATCGTCGGCAGGTCCTCGATCACCGGGATCTGCCAGGGCTCGGAGCCGTTGGCCAGGTAGCCGTCGGACAGCACCATCACCGGGGTGCGGTAGGTGACCGCGATCCGGGTCGCCTCGACGGCGATCGCGAAGCAGTCCGCGGGGGACTGAGCGGCGACCACCGGCAGCGGCGCCTCGCCGTTGCGGCCGAACATCACCTGCAGCAGGTCGGCCTGCTCGGTCTTGGTCGGCATGCCGGTCGAGGGACCGGCGCGCTGGATGTCGCAGACGACCAGCGGCAGTTCGAGCATCACGCCGAGACCGATCGTCTCGGACTTCAGGCTGATGCCCGGGCCTGACGACGTGGTCACGCCGAGCGCACCGGCGAACGAGGCACCCAGGGCGGCGCCGACACCGGCGATCTCGTCCTCGGCCTGGATCGTCGTCACGTCGAACCGCTTCAGCTTTGACAGCTCGTGCAGTACGTCGGACGCCGGGGTGATCGGGTAGGCACCGAGCACCAACGGCAGCCCCGCCCGCTGGGCACCCGCCACCAGGCCGTACGCCAGCGCGAGGTTGCCGGAGATGTTGCGGTAGGTGCCGGTCGCCATCCGGGCCGGCTTCACCTCGTAGCGGACCGAGAACTCCTCGGCGGTCTCGCCGAAGTTGTAGCCGGCCCGGAACGCCGCGATGTTGGCGTCGCGGATGGCCGGCTTGCCGGCGAACTTGGTCTCGAGGAACTCGATGGTGGACTCCACCGGCCGCTGGAACAGCCAGGAGACCAGGCCGAGCGCGTACATGTTCTTCGCCCGGGACGCGTCCTTGCGGGACAGCCCGAACTCCTTGACCGACTCGACCGTCATCCCGGTCAGGTTCAGCGGGACCACGTGGTACGCCTCGAGTTCCCCGGTGTCGAGCGGGTTCTCGTCGTACCCGATCCGCTTCAGGTTGCGGGCGGTGAAGTCGGCGGTGTCGATGATCAGCGTGGCGCCCCGCGGTACGTCGCTCAGGTTCGCCTTGAGTGCGGCCGGGTTCATCGCGATCAGCACATCGGGCGCATCACCAGGCGTCAGGATGTCGTGGTCGGCGAAGTGCAACTGGAACGACGAAACGCCCGGCAAGGTACCGGCTGGTGCCCGGATCTCGGCGGGGAAGTTGGGCAGCGTCGACAGGTCATTGCCGAACGATGCCGTCTCCGCGGTGAATCGGTCCCCCGTGAGCTGCATCCCATCGCCGGAGTCGCCGGCGAAGCGGATCACCACGCGATCGAGTTGCTTGACCTCGATGGTCACTTTTCTGTTCATCTCCAAGTCGACGCTTGGGTCGGCCCACCTTCTCGTGAAAGGCCGGTCGATCCCCCCATTCAGGGCGATAACCCAATATTAGTTCGCCCTTAGGACGGAACCATGCAGAAGACCTGATGGTCCACAGCCTGGGATTGAGCGGTACCCACTTGCGGCCCGAATCCACCTGTTCGGGCCGAATCGTCCGGTGTCACGCAGAGCAGTCGTTCGCTTGCCAACCGCAGCCATTACCGGCAGGGTGTCTTCATCCAGCTGTGATCTACCCCGGGATCCACCCGGGCTCGAGGGAGTTTCACCATGGGCGTGCGCCCGCTGCGTTCTCACCACCTCGGCATCGGCCTGCTCGTCGCGGCCCTCTCGCTGACCGGATGCGCCGCCACGGTGGTCCCGGCCGAGAGTGCCCTGTCCGTGCCGGGCACCGGCAAGGCGGCTCCGGCCGCGGTCCAGACCACGCCGGTGCGTGCGGTGAAGATCACCAGCATCAAGACCACCGACGCCACCAAGGGCGTGCTCACGGTGGTCGGCTCGATCACCCCGGCGCCCGCGGCCGGTTCCCGGGTCTCGCTGCAGCGCTGGTCCTCGACCGGGCGGAAGTGGATCGAGATCGGGCACGGCCCGACCAAGGGGACCAGCATCACGATCCCGCCGACCGTGCCGGGCTCCGTCGCGTCGTACCGGCTCTACATCGGCGCCCAGGCCCCGTACGGCGCTGCCTCGTCGTCAGCGATCAGCTTCTCCCACTATGTCTATCGGGGGATCTTCAAGAAGCCGCTGCTCGCGACCGGCGGCAAGGGCCACCCGCAGTTCACCGTGGTCCCGCCGGCCGAGGGGCCGCGTCGCGCCGAGGCGGAGGTGATCGCCGACAAGGCGGGCGTCGTCTGGGGTGACATCGACACCACCGGCTGCCGCTGGGTCCGCACCTGGCTCGGCAACCTCACCGACGGCACCGTCCGGGTCTCGCTGCTGAACGGAGCGAAGGTGGTCGGCGCGGTCGCGATGGCGCAGGAGACCGAGACCTGGCTGAACCGCGACATCCTCGGCGTCACCCGGCTGCGCCTGCAGGTCGCCGACGTGAAGTCCGGCTACGGCCCGATCGTCGCCGTCGACGCCCTGCTCCTCTGCACCAACTGAGGCGCGCACCACTAGGGTGTGAGCCATGATCGGGCAGGTTTCACAGAGCTACGGCGTAGTCGGCGCGATCCTCGTGCTCGGCCTCGGTGGTCTGCTCGGCGCCTTCGCGCTGAACAAGGCGCTCACCATCACGTATCCGACCACCGAGAAGCTCAAGACGTACGAGTCCGGCGTCGACCCGGTCGGCGAGGGCTGGGCCCAGGTCCACATCAGGTACTACCTGTTCGCCTACCTCTACGTGATCTTCGCCGTTGACGCCGTCTACCTCTTCCCCTGGGCCACCGTCTTCGCCGCCGTCGGCGTCGCCAGCCTGATCGAGATGTTCATCTTCCTGGCCTTCGTAGCCGTAGGCCTCCTCTACGCCTACCGCAAGGGCATCCTCAGCTGGACCTGACCGAGGCTGCCAACGCGGCGGCTATTGCCCAGTCTTGGGGGCCTACGCCCACTGATTTGAAGACTGTGCGGCCGGTGGGGTCGGGCTTGGTGGTCAGGGCGGTGCCGAGTTCCAGTAGGTCGGACTCGGCGAGGGTGCCTGAGGTGAGGGCGTCGATGATCTCGCCGGATTCTTCGAGGGCTGCTTCGCGTTGGTCGACCATGACGACGGAGGCGGCGGCCAGGAGGTCGCGGGGGAGTTCTCGCATGGTGGGGCGGAAGGCGCCGATGGCGTTGACGTGGACTCGGTCGGGGAGGGCATCGACGGAGAAGAGCGGGGTGGAGGAGGAAGTCGCGCAGCAGATCACGTCGGCGGTGATGATGGCGTCGTCGATGGAGGTGCCGGGGATGAAGTGCACCGCGGGGAATTCAGCCGCCAGAGTTTTGGCGAGGGCAGCGGCTCGGGTGGCGTCGCGGCCGGTGACCGCTACTTCGGTGATCGGACGTACTGCGAGGACGGCGCGGACCTGATCCGCGGCCTGACCGCCGGTCCCGAGGAGGGCCAAGCGGGTGGCGTCCGGAGCGGCGAGCAAATCTGTGGCGACGCCTACGACGGCACCGGTCCGCAGCGTCGTGATGGAGGTGCCGTCGGCGACGAGTTGTTCGCCGGCTCCGGTCCAGATCACTGTCGCCCGGATCGCCGGGACCTGGTCGAGGGCGATGCCGATCTTCTTCACCACCGCGGTCCGGCTCGGCGTGTGGTACGCCGACATCACCAGCACCGCGCCGTCGCCGAAGATCTGCCGCGCGGGCAGGACGAAATGACCCGCCGCGAGCTCGAGGAACGCGTCCCGGACCGCCGAGATCGCGGCCGGCATCGGCACAGTACGGCGTACGTCTTCCGCGCTCAGCACCTTCATCAGACGGTGAGGTTATAACGTGGCCCGGCAGACACGCGACAACTGAGGGGACATCGATGACGGACCTGCATCGGGACGCGGTGGTGGCGGACGCGCACAACGATCTCCTGATGCTGGTGGCGCGCCGGCCGAAGGAGAAGTGGGTCGGCTACTTCCGCGATCGCTGGATCCCGCAACTGCGCGAGGGCGGCATCGACGTCCAGGTGCTGCCGGTGTTCATCGATCACGAGTTCCGGCCCGAGGGGGCGCTGCGGGAGACGCTGCGGATGATCGAGGCGGCGCACCGGATCGCCGAGGGCAACGCCGACCAGGTCACCCTGTGCACGACCGGAGCCGAACTCGACGCCACCGTCGCGGCCGGGCGGATCGCGCTGGTGCTGGCGCTGGAGGGCTGCGCCCAGATCGACGTGGACCTGGAACTGCTGCAGACGATGCAGCGCCTCGGAGTACGGATGGCCTCGTTCACCCACTTCGGGCGGAGCGCGCTCGGCGACGGGTCGGGGGAGGACGCGACCGGCAGTCGGCTGACCAAGGCCGGCGTCGAGGCGGTCGGGTTGCTCGAGGACCTCGATGTCCTGGTCGACATCTCGCACGTCGGGCGGGCCGGCGTCGAGCACATCCTCGAGTTGGCCACCAAGCCCGTCGTCGCGTCGCACTCCAGCGCCTTCGGACTGCACGAGCACCACCGCAACCTCACCGACGAGCAGTTGCGTGGTGTCGCCGCCACCGGCGGAGTCGTCTGCGTGAACTTCTTCGCCGGCTTCCTGACCGCGGACAAGCCGACCGTCGACCACTTGGCCGACCACATCGAGTACGCCGTCCAGGTGGCGGGTGAGGATCACGTCGGCCTCGGCAGCGACTTCGTCCAAGAGGTGTTCGACGAGAAGATCCCGGCCTGCGACCGCCCCCTGATCATCGAGGGCCTGGACGCCGCGGTCATGGTGCCTGGTCTGGAGGGCCCGGCCGGGATGCCGTTGGTCACCGACGCGCTGCAGCGCCGGGGGATGCCCGAGGCGACTCTCCGCAAGGTCCTCGGCGGCAATCTTATGCAACTCTTGCGCCGTTGACGGGTTGCGCACCGTAGGTGTCCGGTAGCGGACGGCTGATCTCAGATATTACTCAGAGTGAGAATACTGTCTGGTCAGGGATCGTTGCCTGATCACCCCGTGTGATTGCATTGGACAACGGTTGTGTTCAGAAGCCTCGCTGTGTAACGGATTGCGATGAGGTAGTCGCCAAGCGCGGAGATCAGAGTTACAGTGATCACTGGGGGAAACGGGGCGAACACAGGACGGTGGGGCATGTCTTGGCAACTCTGGGTATTGATTGCGGCGGCAGCGACCGGGGTCATCGCGGTCCTGGCAGTGAAGTTGCACCGCGCGCAGCAGGTCTTCGACCACATCGTTGACCAGTCCCGTTCAGATCAGTCCCGGAGGGCTCCGTCCCGGGTCGACCGTGTCGACGAGTTCCGCGCTGACGAGGCCCCGGTTCACGACTTGGCCAGGCAGCGCCGACGGCATCAGTTCCGGCCCGCGCTGGCCGCACCGACCGCCCACCCCCAGCACCGCTCGCGCGGCCACCACTGATGCGTGGTCGCGCCCGCGGTGACCGTGGGCGCCCATCCGCTCGGCAACGGCTTCATCGGGCCACCACCCCCCGGCCCCTGGTGCCTTCGAGCGGCATGGGTGCCCACCTGAGCCTGCCGTCGATGGGTGCCACTGAAGCAGTGGCACCCATCGAAGGTGGTCAGGCCCAGGGATTGAAGGGGATGCCGCCGGGCTTGGAGTTGTTGAGCAGGTTCCGGAACCGGTCGTCCCGGTCGGTGATCTTGATGGTCGCCGCGCCGAAGTTCGCGGTCATCAGTTGGTCGCGCAGGGCCGTGGTGGGCCAGCCGTTCCAGTCGACCAGCGGCGGGTAGCGCCAGTTGTGATAGTGGTTCTCCGGCGGTTCGTCGTTGGTGTTGGCGAGCCGGAAGAAGTGCGTGCTCGCGCCGTCCTTGTGGTAGACGACCTTGGGGTGCGTGCCGTCGAAGCGCACTTGCGCGCGGGGGTAGGTCACCTGGCTGCTGTGCTGCGTGGTCGTCACGAACTCGACCTGGTTCGACGCCTGGTTGATCCATGAGATGACGTGCTCGAAGTCGTGCCGGTGGCCGCCGAGCCCGCTGCCGGCCACTGCCTGGTCCTTCTCGAAATAACTGGCGTAGACGACCGCACACCACCCGTTGTTGCACTTCGAGCGGGCGTAGGTCTGGGAGTTGTTCAGGTCGGACAGGTCACGGCAGTTCCCGTTGACCGCGCCGGTCGTGTTCAGGCCCGGGTTGAGGGTGCCGTCCGCGCCGATGGCGGGGGTGGCGTAGCACCCGTCGCCGTCGTAGTCGTAGGCCGGCGAGAAAGACTGTTCCCATCCTCCGGCGTTCTGCGGAAGGGCGGGCGGCGGAGCGGCGTACGCCGCTGTGGCCGTGGTGATCGTCAGGGCGGCGGTGCCGAGCAGTACTCCGAGCAGGCGGCGCCTGCGCCGGCGCCTGACAGGTTTTGGGGACGACAGATCGCTCATGGTGTCGCTCTTTCGACGGGGGCGGACCCCGGACGCGTCACCAGACAGTCGGACACCCCCGGGGCGAGTGAGAACGACGATGACATGCGCGGGGCACATCCGTATAGACGCTACGTATCCACTGATCGACGATGCGTGAACGCCTCGAGCGACCGGGACTAGCCGAGCAGGCCGTCCCGGCGCGCGACGGCAGCCGCTTCCGTCCGGCTGCGGACACCCAGCTTGGCCAGGATGTTCGAGACGTGGACGCTGACCGTCTTCTCGCTGATGTACAGCTCGCGAGCCAGTTGACGATTCGTCCGGCCTTCGGCGAGCAACGCCAGTACTTCGGTCTCCCGCGCCGTCAGCGCGGTCGGCCCGGCGCCGGTCTCCACGCCGCCGAGCTCGTCCAGCAGCGGCTTGGCGTCCAGCGCGCGGGCGGTCTCCGCGGCGAGCAGCGCCTGCTCGTTCGCGTCGGCCACCCGGCCGGCCGCGCGCAGGGCGGCCGAGAAGTGGATCCGCGCCCGGGCCTGCTCGAACACGTATCCATAGCCGAAGGCGTCCACGGTTCGCTGCCAGGTGGCGACGTGCTCCTCGGCCGTCGGCGGATCGATGTCGGCAAGCCACCGCAGCCGCTCCCACTCAGCTTCGAGCCGGGCCAGCCAGGCGATGCCCTCGACCCCGAGCACCCGGCCCGGCGGCAGTCCCTTCTCGGCGGTCGACTGCCCGTCGCTCACCAGTTCGGCGCCGCGGGCGACCAGTTCGGGCGCGGCCGTCGGCTCGTGCACGACCCGGTGGCTCAGCACCTGCAACCCCAGCGCGGAGAACCGGATCCGGGCCATGAACCACTCGGTCTGGAACAGCTCGGTGAGCAACGCGGACACGTCGGCGATCAGCTTCTCCGCCTCGGCGACCTGGTTCAGCGCGAGGTAGGCCTCGACGGCCGGCTGCAGCCCGATGATCGGGAGCATCGCGTCCAGCGTCCACCACTTGCGCATGCGCTCCAGATCCTCGGCCACGGTGGTGTCGCCGCGCCCGCCCCGAACGGCCATTCCAACCGCCCGCAGAGCGGCCTCAGCAGCAGCTGGCGTCTTCGAGTCCGTGTGCGCGGTGGCGGCCGCCTCATCCCATTCGCCGACAACGAACTGGGTCAGCGCCAGCATCCGCCGGGCATCGAAGCCGTAGACGGCCCACTGCCGACCAAGCTCCTCGGCCCGCTGAGCGGCGTACAGGAAAGAGGTCTTGGCGCTGGCGAGGTCGCCCATCTCGTAGTGGTTCGAGCCGAGCAGGAACCGGCTGCGGATCTCAGCGGCGTTGTCGCCCGCCAGTTGCGCCCGTACCGCGGCTTCTTCCAACTGCTTGGCGGCCGCGATGGGGTCACCGGCTCGCCGACGCAGCTGGGCCAGGGTGATCCCGGCATCGCCGGCGGCGGACTCCTGACCGACATCGCGCGCGATCTGCAGTGCCTCGTTCGCCCAGCGCTCAGCCTCCATCGGGCGACCGAGGGCGTCGGACACTCGCGCGTACATCGAGGCGACCTGCGCCTTGAACACACTCGCGGGCTCGTCCGAGGTGAGCCGCAGGGCCTGGGAGATGGCCTCGTTCGCCTCCTGGTCCTGGTCGATGGCCAGGGCGATCTCGGCCAGCGGCATCAGCAGTTGCGCCCGCTGCAGGCTCGGCGCCTCGGCGGGCAGATCCGCGAGCGCCTTGCGGAGCAGCTTCAGCGCACGCAGGTGCTGCGCCGACAGCGAGGCGGCCGCGGCTGTCTCGACGATCAGCCAGGTCTTGTCGATGCTGGCATCCTCGGCGGCGTTCGGATAGAGCTCCAGGGCCATCTCGTAGTGCTTCAGCGCCTCCAGCGGCGCCGCGACCGAGATCGCCTCCTGCCCGGCCCGGACCCGCGCCTCGAACGCGGTCGCCAGGTCGTGGGACCTGGTCGCATGGCCGGCCAGCTCCGCCGCGGTACCGGCGACTGTCTGGTCTTTCAAAGCCTTCGCGTACGCCGCGTGCTGCCGCACCCGCTCGCCCGGCAGCAGGTCGTCGTACACAGCCTCCGCGAGAAGTGCGTGGCGGAAGTAGTAGCTCGCGTTGCCCGGGTGCTCGATGATGTGCGCGTCGATCAGCTCGCGCAGCGCCGCGTCCAGCTCCCGGTCGGGCAGTCCGGCGACAGCCGTCAGGAGGGTGTGCGGCACTCGCCGCCCGGCCACGGCGATCACCCGGGCGACCTGGCGGGCGTCGTCGGACAGCGGGTCGAGCCGGACCAGCAGCAGATCGGCCAGATCCGGCGGTACGGCGTCCGCGTCGCCCATCGAGGCGGCGGCGACCAGTTCCTCGGTGAAGAAGGCGTTGCCGCCGGCCCGCTCGAGGATCCGCCGCTCCTCCATCGCGGACAGCGGCTCGGAGAGCAGGGCGGTCAGCAACGTGCGCGAGTCGGTGTCGTCCAGCGGCAGCAGGTTGACCCGGCGGACCCGGGCATGGCGGGACCACTCGGCGATCGGGCGGCGCAGCGGATGGCGCCGGTGCAGGTCGTCGCTGCGGTAGGAGATCACCAGCGCGAGGCGCTGCGAGGTCAGCCGGGTCAGCAGGAAACCGATCAGGTCGCGGCTGGAGTCGTCGGCCCAGTGCACGTCCTCGATGATCACCACCAGTGGCTCGCTGGTCGACAGCGCGGTCAGCGCGCCCAGTACGGCGTCGAACAGCGCCGCGCGGTCGAGCTGACCTTCCTGCGGGACCGGCTGCGCGCCGATCAAACGGTGCGTCGGCAGCAGCCGGCCGATCGCGGGGAAGTTCGTCAGGACGCTCTCGACCAGGTCGGGGCGCTCGCCGGCCAGCCGGCCGAAGATCTCGGTGAACGGCAGGTAGGGCAGCCCGGCGTCGCCGAAGTCGGTGCAGTGCCCGACCAGCACGCCGAAACCGCGCTCGTGCGCGCCGGTGGCCACCTCGTCGAGCATCCGGGTCTTGCCGACGCCGGCGTCACCGGACAGCAGAATCGCCCCGGCGCGGCGGGTTCTCGCCTCGTCCACGGCGCTGAGCAGGGTGGCCAGCTCGGTCGAGCGGCCGACGAGAGGTGTCGAGGTCCAGGGCACGTCGTCCATCTTCGCCCCTGGAGCCGACACAAATCGACGGCATCCCGTCCGCTGTGCTGATGCCGACAGCGAAATCCCCCTGGAAACCGAGACAGGTCCCGCAGCCACACGCCCGCTCCTCGCGGTCTGTCCGGCCTGGGTGGCCTGCCCGGCTGCCTTTCCGGCGCGCTCGCTGGGCTGTCGGCCGGCTTGTTCGGCCCGTCGGGCCGGCCCGGTCGGCGGTTTCGGTTCGGGGGTGGACGTGGAAACGCCGTCCCCGACCGGCTTTATGTGGTCGGGGACGGCGGGTGCGGCGGTCATGCCGCGTGGGTGGGTCGCAGGGCGCGGCGGGCGTGCCGCGGCTCAGGCTGGGGGGCCTGCTCCCGGCGTTGCCGGCGGGCGGTGGCCCGGCCGAAATCGCGCTTGATCCGCTCCTGCCGGTAGGCGGTCTCCGCCTGGGCTGACTGAATCGTCGTGAACATGGTGTGCCTCCCTTCAGACGTTCCGGTTGAACAGGTGGACGAGGTGCCGGCGGGTGCCCGTCTTGCGGGTCCGGGCGAAGTCGCGGGTGAGGCGCTCCTTGCGGTAGCTGACCTCTGCCTTGACCGACTCGGTGGTGAACATCTGCTGCCTCCTGGCTGCTTCGCATCGACTCCCTGTCGATGGCTCCAATCTGCTCGTCTGAGGAGGGCCCGCACATCGGAACTAGTCCCTATCCACAGCCCCTACGCACTCACTAGGGATCCCTGTACGCCGTAGGCGGCGCCTAGGTAGTCCCGGCAACGCCTAGGTAGTCCCGGCAACGGCAGCGCGGCCGGGTTCCGGTGGGAACCTCGGCCGCGCTGGGTGGAAGGGACGGGTGGTGGTCGGGCGCTCACATCGCGTGCCGAGCCTGGACCGCTGGGAGGCAGGGTTGTTGCTTCACCCGCTGAGCGGGTCTGCGCTGGAACCACAGCCGACGCTGGAAGTCTCGCGTGATGCGCTCCTGCCGCCAGGAGATCTCTGCCTGGAGCGAGTCGGGAGTGTAGAACTGCATGATGTCCTCCGGGAGCTTCGGTCGATGGCCCGACTGTGCTCGCCTGAGGAGGACGGCCACATCGGCACAACTCCCTATACGGCGCCTAGTGGACCCTTAGATAGCTCTCGAGCTCGTCCCTAGTGGGTGCGGTGGCCGGTCCGCGCCGGGTGACCGCCAGGGCCGCCGCCGCGTTCGCGCGACGAGCCGCTTCGGCCGGATCCTTGCCCTCGGCAATCCCCGCCAGGAAGGCGCCGGCATGCGCGTCTCCAGCACCATTGAGGTCCACCGCCCGTACTGCGAACCCGTCGATCCGCGCGACACCCTGACCTCGTACTGCGAGTACGCAGCCGGCCGGGCCAGTTCGCACCAGCACATCGGCGCGGGTCGTTCTCTCAATCAACGATCGGGCCGCATCGGCAGGGTCGGCGAGTTCGGTCAACGCGGTGGCCTCGGTGGTGTTGGAGCTCCACCAGTCGGCCCGGGCGAGCACGGCGTCGAGGGCGGGTTCGGGGATGTCGGCAACGAGTGGGCCGGGGTCGAAGAAGACCAGCACATCGACTGGGAGCTTGGAAAGCCAGGGGACCAGGGCGGCTCGGTTGGAGTCGTGCAACAGGCCGTACCCGGACAAGTACACGAGGTCGCCCTGTTTTGGTTCGGGAAGGTCGGCTGAGGTGAGAGTGGCCTCGGCGCCGGGGCTGGTAACGAAGGTGCGTTCGCCGGTGGGGTCGACCAGCGTGATGACGAAACCCGTGTCCCGGTCGGCTCTTGCCGGGTGCAACCACTCGATGCCCGCTTGCGCGAGAGCCGCCCGGGCCTGGTCACCGAATGGGCCGGTGCCGTGCGCACCGGCGTACAGGGTGGGGAGGCCTTGGCGGGCGGCCGCGGCCATCACGTTGAAGCCGCCGCCGGCCGCGGTCGCAGTACTGGAGGCGATCACGTCACCGCCGCGGACCGGCAGGTCGCCGACGGTGAGGACCAGGTCGATCACCACGTTGCCGACGTGGATCAGCCTCATCCGGAGCGGACCTTCAGCAGTTGCTCCGCGAGTTCGTCGAGGTCCAGGTCGTTGATGCCGGCAACGGTGATCCGGGCCTCGACCGGGAAGCCTTCCTCGCCGTGGCACGCGCCTGCCACGGCGCCGGTGATCGCGGCGATCGTGTCGGTGTCACCGCCGACCGACGCGGCCAGCCGGACGGCGAGCCAGGGGTCGTCGGGGCAGGCGGCGAGGATGGCGAAGGCGGCGGGGATGGATTCCTGGCTGGCGAGGCTGGTGCCGACCAGGTCGTAGAGAAGTGCAGACACGGCGCCCGGCCTGGGAGGGGTGTTGCCAGGCGCCGTGTCGATCAGGGAGGTGGCCCATTTGATGCGGGTCGCGACGTCTGCGCCTGCTACCCAGTGGCCGCGCTTCGAGGCCTTGGCTGCGGCTTGGATCGCGGCGTTCGTCGCGTCGGGGACGGTCGCGCCGTCGATCCCGGCGCTTACGGCTGCTGCTACCGCGGCTGCGGCGGCCAAGGCGAGGCCGGTGTTGTGGGTTGCCGCGCTGGCGGCGATCACTCGGTCGAGGAGCAGGTCGAGGTCGGTCGATAGGGTGGCGATGCCGACAGGGGTGATCCGCATGGCGGCGCCGTTGGTGGTGCCATAGCGGCCGGTCTCGGTGATGTCCGCGCCTTGGAGCAGGGCGTCGATTGCGCGCTTGGTCGACGGGCCCAGGAGGTCGAGGGAGCCGCGGGCGCGCATGGAGTCTTCCCAGTCCAGCAGCTTCCGCGCCAGCTCACGGCCGTCCACGAGCCCGCCGGAGGAGACGACTAGCCGGGCGAGCAGTACGGCCTGTTCCGTGTCGTCGGTGATCGCACCGGCCGGCATTCCCGCCGCCAATGGCTGATCCTCCGGACCGGGGTGAAAGCCGTCGATCACCTCGCCGTAGCGCCGAACGATGAGGGCCCTGGGCAACGACTGTGTAGGCATGCCGAGCGCATCACCGATCGCCAGCCCGTAGAGCGCACCTGCGGCGCGCGAGGCGCGGGAAGGGAAGGCGCTGGATGCCGTGATCGGGTCGGGCGGGCTGGGGCCGGCGGTGGGAGTGGAGCCGGCGCCCGGCGGGCGTGCGACTGGGCCCGGAGGGCCGGGGGTGCTCATCGGGTGGACTCGTTGTAGGTGAGGCTCAGTTCGAAGTGGCGGGGGTCCAGCAGGCTGTCGACGTGTTCGGCGAAGCGGTTGTCGGTGGTCCAGCTGGTTCGGGTGGTGTGGAGGAACCAGGTGCCTTCGGGGCGGCCCAGCAAGGTGGCCTCTTCGGGGTCCAGGGGGCGACCGCGGAGGCGTTGTTCGCCGTGGTCGACATGTAGGCCGGCGCGGGCCAGGGTGGCGGTGATCGAGTTGTCGACCAGGCCGCGGGCGGGCAGATCCGCCAGTTCGCCGACCGCGGGGATGCGGCTGCGTTCGAGCGAGATCGCCTCGCCGCCGACGATCGCCCGCGACCGCTCGACCACGATCACCTCGGGGGAGTCCAGGTCGAGCCGCTCGGCGAGATCCTGGTCCTGGGCGTGCTCCAGCCGCAGTACCCGGACCTCGGTGTCGACGCCCTGCTCGGCCAGCGCGTGGGACCAGCCGAGCCGGTCGTCGAGCGGCCGGCCGTCGAACAGCACGAACGAGCCCTTGCCCGTACGTGTGGTGATCAGCCCGTCCTCACTCAGTACTGCGAGCGCCGAGCGGACCGTGTTCCGGCTGACCGAGAACCTCTTGGCCAGCTCGAGCTCGCCGGGCAACTGGGTACCGCGCCCGACCCGGCCGGAGCGGATCTCCCGGGCCAGGATGGACGCGATCCGCTCGTGCTTGAGGTTCACTTCACGGATCACAGGCGCTCCGCGGCCAACTGCTCGACGGTGACGACCTCCAGCATCGGGGCGTAGAGCCGCATGATGTCGAGGGCCTTTTGGTGGCTGGTCTCGTCTACTCCCGCGCAGGCGTCGGCGACGACCCGCACGTGGACTCCGGCGTCCACGGCCGCCAGCGCGGTGCTGATCACGCAGCAGTCAGTGGTGACTCCCGACAGCACCAGTTGCCCGCCAGACCCGACCGCCTCCGCGAGCTCTGGCCCCCACTTGCCGAACGTGGTCTTGTCCAGAGTCGGGGCGCCGTGGAACTCGTCCACCAGTTGGTAGGCGTAGGAGTCGGGCGGCTGGAGCGCGAAGGGCCACTGTTCGTAGTACGGGATCCAGGAGCCGGTGGGCTCGTCGGGTGCGATGAAGCGGGTGAAGACGACGTTGGGGGAGTAGAGGTCGACCAACTCCTGGGTCGGCTTGATCACCCGCTGGAAGTCGGGTGTCACCCATCCGCTCTCGGGCTCGGCGAAAATCCGCTGAAGATCGATCAGGGCTAGTACTGGGGTCATCTAGACCTCCACATCCTGCCTGCGCTGCGGCAGTTCTTCTTGCCGCTGCACCTGCGAGCGGCCGCCGATCAGCTGGACCACGAACCCCGCGACGAGGGCGAACAGCACGCCCAGGTTGGCGAAGGCCCAGGTGCCTTCCTTGCCGCCGAAGCCCAGCGGATCCAGCAGGTAGCCCTGCCAGGTCAGCCAGCTCGCGCTGCCGTTGGTGACGAGTCCCCAGCCGATCGCGGTGGCGATCAGAACAGTGGCTACAGGCAACCACCTGACGTCGCCGTACCGGCCGGACCGGTCGTACAGGTCGGCCTCGGCGTAGTCCCGGCGCCGGCTGGCGATGTCGGCGAGCATGATGCCGCACCAGGCCGCGACCGGAACGCCGAGTGTGATCAGGAAGCCCTGGAACTGACCGAGGAACTCGTCCCCGAAGAACACCACGTAGATGGTGCCGGCGATCATCACCAGACCGTCGATGAACGCGGCCACGTACCGCGGTACCGGCAGACCGACGGACAGCAGGGCCAGCCCGGACGAGTAGATGTCCAGTACTGCGCCGCCCACGAGCCCGAGCACCGCCACGATCACGAACGGCACCAGGAACCAGGTCGGCAGGGCCTCCGCGAGCGCGCCGATCGGGTCGGCCGCGATCGCCCCGCTGAGGTCTTCGGAGGAGCCGGCGAGCAGCAGGCCGAAGATCAGCAGCACGACGGGCGCGATGGAGGCGCCGAAGGTGGTCCAGCCGACCACGCCGCGGCTGGATGCGGTACGGGGCAGGTAGCGGGAGTAGTCGGCGGCCATGTTCACCCAGCCGAGGCCGAAGCCGGTCATCAGGAACACCAGTGCCCCGATCACCTCGGCGTTCGAACCGCCCGGCAGCGCGGACACCGTGCTCCAGTGCACCTGGTCGGCGACCAGCGCGATGTAGATGATGGTGAGCACGCCGGTGACGATCGTGATGACGGCCTGCGCGCGCATGATCAGGTCGAACCCGAGCACGCCGCAGGCAACGATCAAGGTGCCGACGACAACCAGCGCGACCACCTTGGTGACGCTGCCGCCACCCCAGCCGAGCCGCTCGAACACGGTCGCCGTGGCCAGCGTCGCGAGGATCGTCAGCACGGTCTCCCAGCCGACGGTCAGCACCCACGAGATCAGCGACGGAAGCTTGTTGCCCCGTACTCCGAACGCGGCCCGGCTGAGCACCAGCGTCGGCGCCGACCCGCGTTTGCCGGCCAGCGCGACCAGGCCGCAGAGCAGGAAGGAGAAGGCGATACCGACCAGGCCCGCGACCACCGCCTGCCAGAACGAGATCCCGAAGCCGAGCGCGAACGCGCCATAACTCAGCCCGAGGACCGAGACGTTCGCCCCGAACCAGGGCCAGAACAACTGCCGCGGTGTGCCCTTGCGCTCCGCGTCGTCGATGACGTTCAGGCCGTTGCTCTCCACCGCGAACCCACGCGGCTCCAGCGGCGGCACCTCTAACTGATCGGCCATTCGGACCCCTCCGGGAAATGAACCTGTCCAGTCCTGTTCAATCACGGTAAGTCGCGCACGGCTGCCGGTCAAGGACCATGATGGGAGCCCCCAAGGAGAGGACGGTCATGCCGGTCAGCGCAGCGGTGGACGGGTTCAGGTTGGCCTACGACAGGGCAGGCGAAGGACCCGCCGTCGTGCTGCTGCACGGCTGGCCCGGAGACCGGACGGACTACCGGCTGCTGGCGCCGATGCTGGTCGAGCGTGGCTTCGAGGTGGTGGTGCCGGACCTGCGCGGGTTCGGGGAGTCGGACAAGCACGTGGCGGACCCGGCGGCGCAGTACGACGTGGCGGCGCAGGGCCGGAGCGTGGTCGGCCTGATCGACGAACTGGAACTGGAACTGGAACGACCCGTACTCGCGGGGTACGACGTGGGCAGCCGGATCGCGCAGGGGATCGCGCGGAGTACGCCTGAGGTGGTGCGTGGACTGGTGGTCGCGCCGCCGTTGCCGGGCATCGGGAAGCGGGTGTTCGGGGAGAAGCCGCAGGCGGAGTTCTGGTACCAGGCGTTCCACCGGCTGCCGGTGATCGAGGAACTGGTCGACGGGAACCCCGAGGCGGTTCGGTCGTACCTGCGGCACTTCTGGACGCACTGGTCCGGACCGGGCTTCGAGCCGGAACTGGATCACCTGGTCGAGGTGTACTCCGAGCCGGGCGCGTTCACCGCCTCGATCAACTGGTACCGGGCGGGTGCGGGCTCGGTGGCTACGTCGGCCGCGGAGGTGGCGCCGGCGTCGTACGACCGGATCGCCGTACCGACGGTGGTGTTGTGGCCCGAGTTCGACCCGCTGTTCCCGCGGGCGTGGTCGGACCGGTTGGACGACTTCTTCAGCGACGTACGGCTGCGCTTCGTCGACGGGGTCGGGCACTACGCGCCGCTGGAGTACCCGGAGGTGCTCGCCGAGGAGATTGTCGGACTAGGCTGAGGCTATGCCTGACAGCTCGGTCCACCTGCCGCTCCCCACGGTGCGGCCGGCCGTGGGCGCGCTGGCGAAACTCGCGCCCGAGCCGGTGCGCTACCTGCTGAACTGGGGCCGCAAGTACTCGCTCTGGGTCTTCAACTTCGGCCTCGCCTGCTGCGCGATCGAGTTCATCGCCGCGTCGATGGGCCGGCACGACTTCATCCGGCTCGGCGTGATCCCGTTCGCGCCCGGGCCCCGGCAGGCCGACCTGATGGTCGTGTCGGGCACGGTGACGGACAAGATGGCGCCGGCGATCAAGCGGCTGTACGACCAGATGCCGGAGCCGAAGTACGTGATCTCGTTCGGCTCCTGCTCGAACTCGGGTGGCCCGTACTGGGACTCGTACTGCGTGACGAAGGGCGTCGACCAGATCATCCCCGTCGACGTGTACGTGCCCGGCTGCCCGCCGCGGCCGGAGGCGCTGCTGCAGGGCATCCTCAAGCTGCAGGAGAAGATCGCGGGTGAGAACGTCACCAGCCGGTACGAGCCGTCCGCGCAGGCGCTGACCCGCGGGCTGGTCACGCCCCCTGCGCTGGGCTCGTCTTCGGAGTCCGGCTCGGCTGCCGCTTCGGCTTCGGCTTCGGCTTCGGAGCAGCAGTGATCGATGACGCGCTGGCCGCACTCACCGCGGCCGGGATCGCAGCGGTCAAGACCGACAGCTTCGGCCCGGCCACGATCGACGTACCGGCCGAGTCCTGGGTCGCGACCCACGAAATACTGCGGGACGAGGTCGGCCTGACCTTCTTCGACTTCCTGACCGCGAGCGACGAACTGAACGACGGGTTCCGGGTGGTCACCCACCTGGCGGACTTCTGGGGCGGGGCGCACGTCGAACACGTCATCATCCGCACGCTGATCCCGCGAGCGACGCCGCAACTCGCCTCGCTCTCGGGCGTCTACGCCGGCGCGAACTGGCACGAGCGCGAGACCTTCGAGATGTTCGGCATCAGCTTCGAAGGCCACCCGAACCTCATCCCCCTCCTCCTCCCCGACGGCTTCGAGGGCAACCCGCTGCGCAAGGAGTTCGTCCTCGCCTCCCGAGTCGCCAAGCCCTGGCCCGGCGCGAAGGAACCCGGCGAATCCGACCACGCCCCCAAGGCCGGAGCCCCCAGCCGCCGCCGCACCCTCCCACCCGGCGTACCAGACCCCGAGTCCTGGGGCCCCCGCCCACCCGCCTCACCCGCCCCGGACCCCCTGGCCCCCGCCCTAACGGCCGCCACCCCCGCCCGACCCCGCCGCGCCGCAGGCGAACGCCGCGCAGCCAAGCAAACCGAGCCCAAGCCGCCCGCGGAACCGACACCTCCCACGGAACCTGAGGACGAGACTTCCTGATCCCGTTCGATGGGGTGAATCTCAGCCCTGGTCGAGTCGCTCCAACCGCTGCCCGGTGATGGCCGCGAGCACCTCGTCGGGGACGTCACGGATCAACACATCACTCATCAGATCCTCCTTCCGTTCTGATATCGCGCGATATCAACTCCGCGAGGCCATTCTCAGTCGGTCGGTGCGCGGAACTCGGCGGCGTGCTCCTTGGCCCAGTCGCGGTAGGTGAGGGCGGGGCGGCCGAGCAGGGTGGGGACCGTGGTGGTTACTGGCTCGGGGTTGTCCACCAGGGAGGCCCAGTAGGCGACCGAGCTGTCGGCAAGGATTGGGTCGGCGCCGAAGGCGAGCATTGCTTGGCGGGCCTCGGCGGCGGGGACTTCCTCGATCCGCAGGGGCTTGCCGATGGCATCGGCGAGGATCGCGATCTGTTCCGTCTGCGTCAGCGTCTCCGGGCCGGTCAGTACGTACTTCTGGCCGACGTGCTTGTCGTCCAGCAGCGCCAGTACTGCGACTGCGGCGAGGTCGCGTTCGTGGATCAGCGAGCGCCCGGCTTCCGGTGAGGGGACCCGGACCACCTCGCCGGTGCGGATCTGGTCTGCCCACTCCTGCGTGTTGACCGCGAAGCCGCCCGCGCGCAGGAACGTCCAGTCCGTTCCGGACAGCAGGTCCTCCAGTTCACCCCACACTCCGTTCGCGGCGGCCGGTTGGTCGTCTTGCACATTCATCGCCGAGAGGTAGACCACGCGCGACACTTGCTTGGTCAACGCGGACACCATCGGTTCTGCGCCTTCCGCGCTGAACGACGGCCAGAGAAGGAAGACGGCGTCGACCTGCGCGGCGGCTCGCGACACTGCGGCCGGGTCGTAGATGTCGCCCTGGGCGATCTCGACCTCTGGCGGCAGCCCGGCCTGCGGTGGATTCCGGACCAGCGCCCGTACGGTCACCCCCGCCGCCAGCAAGCCCTGTACTACGTGGCGCCCGACGCGGCCGGTCGCTCCGGTGACGAGGATCGTGGTCATCGACAACATCTCCTTGGATCGGTGTTTCTCCACACCCTGGGACCTCAACAATGGTTCAGGTCAAGCCGGAGTCGATAGGGTGCCGTCATGCTCGAGTTCGTGGTGCGGGTCGTCGGCGTGCTGGTCGCGTTCCTGGTGACTCCCTTGCTGGTCGGTCAGGCCGAGCACAAGGTGATGGCGCACATGCAGTCGCGGCTCGGCCCGATGTACGCCGGGGCCTTCCACGGCTGGGCGCAACTGGTCGCGGACGGGGTGAAGTTCGTCCAGAAGGAGAGCGTGACCCCGGCGGCCGCGGACAAGCGCGTCTTCGAGTGGGCCCCGATCGTCGCGATCCTGCCGTACATGGCGGCGATGGCCGCGATCCCGCTCGCGCCCGGCATCGTCGGGGCCGACTTCGACTCGGGCCTGTTCTTCGTGCTCGCGGTGATGAGCGTCGGCGTGCTCGGCTCGCTGATGGCGGGCTGGGCCAGCGGCAACAAGTACAGCCTGCTCGGCGGTCTCCGGGTCGCGGCGCAGCTGATGAGCTACGAGCTCCCGTTCGTACTGTCCGCGGCGAGCGTCGCGGTGGCGGCCGGCAGCTTGAGCCTGACGGGCATCGCCGACGCCTGGAACCCGTGGTGGTTGCTCTGGCAGTTGCCCGGCATGGTCGTCTTCTTCATCGCCGGACTCGCCGAGCTCCAACGGCCACCCTTCGACATGCCGGTCGCTGACTCGGAGGTGATCTTCGGGCCCTACACCGAGTACACGGGCTTGCGGTTCGCCATGTTCCTCCTCGCCGAGTACGCCGGGATCGTGGTGCTCGCCGGACTCACAGCAGTGCTGTTCCTCGGTGGCTGGAGCGGGCCGGGTCCGGACAGCATCGGCTGGATCTGGACCATCCTGAAGATCGCCGCGGTCTCGCTGCTGGTCATCTGGGTCCGGGTCGCCTTCCCCCGGTTGCGCGCCGACCAACTGCAGAAGCTCGCCTGGCAGGGCCTCGTGCCGGTGGCGCTGCTCCAGCTCGCGCTCACCGGCATCGGGGTCGTCGTCTTCTACTGAGACTTCTCTTACTAGGGCGTCGCCAACGCCTCGGTCGGAGACAGCTTGGACGCGCGGATCGCCGGGTAGAGACCGGCCAGTCCGCCGATCACCAGAGTCGCCGCGACCCCGCCCACCAGCGACCAGAGCGGGATGACCGTCAGCCAACCCTGGTACGACGAGTAGGCGGCGGTGACTCCGCTGCCGAGGAACGCGCCGCCCGCACCACCCAAGGCCGACAGCAGCAACGACTCGGTCAGGAACTGCGTCCGGACCTGTCCTCGGGTGGCTCCGAGGGATCGTCGCAGGCCGATCTCCGCACGGCGTTCGAGCACCGAGATCACCATGATGTTGGCGACGCCGACACCACCCACGAGCAAAGCGACCGCGCCGAGTCCGAGCAGCAGGCCGGTGAACGCCTCACCTGCCGCCTGCTTCGCCGCGAGCGCGTCGGAGGGTCGGGAGACCTCGACCTCGTTCGGTGCTTCGGGGTTCGCCGTGGCGCCGAGTACGTCGCGGACCGACTCCACCTGAGCGTCGGACGAGCGGGTGTAGATCTTGGTCGCGTGTCCGTCGAAGCCGAGCGTGGAGTCGGCGGCGGGCCAGCCGATCAGGGCGGCGCTGTCCAGTTCCGGTGCGAGTGCGGACGGCGCGAGGATGCCGAGCACGGTGAACCACTCGTCGCCGATGAGCACCTTGGTGTCCGGTCCGGACCTGGTGATCCCGAGCCGCTCGGCAGCCGCCGAACCCAGCACGGTGGCGGGGTAAGAGCCGGTCGCCGCGTCGAGCCACCTGCCGCTGCGGACCGTCGCGCCGATGGTGGCGAGCAGGTCGGTGCGTGCGGCGTACGGGACGATGCCGTTGGTCTGGACGGCCGGGATCTTGTCGCTGCGGTAGACCGACGCGTCGTCGACCCGCCCGATCGCGGACAGCGCCTCGACCGGCCCGATCCGCCGCACCATCGCCTCCGCGGTGAGCGGCAGTTGCGCTTGTTCGCCGGTCAACCGGGTCCCCGGTGCGACCGTCAGCAGATTGGTGCCCAAGGCATCGAGTGTCTCGTTCAGCTCGGCCCGTGAGGATGAGGAGATGCCGACCACCGCCACCATCGCCGCGATTCCGATCGCAATTCCCAGGGCGGACAAGAACGCTCGCAACGGCCGGGTCCGCAACCCCACCGCCCCGACCCGCACCACATCCCGAGCCCCCATCCGCGCGGGGCGCAGTTCCCGCCCGCGCCGCCCAGCCGCCTCCGGCTCTTCCGCGTTCTGTTCCTTCATCAGCGCACCTCCGCGATGATTCGGCCGTCGCGCATGTGGACCTGGCGGGGGAGGGAGGCGGCGATGTCCCGGTCGTGGGTGATGATGACGACCGTCGTCCCGCCGGCGTTCAAATCACGGAGTAGTTGCATCACACCCGCGCCTGAGGCCGAGTCCAGAGCGCCGGTCGGCTCGTCCGCCAGCAGGAGAGCCGGCTCCCCGGCAACTGCGCGCGCTACAGCGACGCGTTGGCGTTCGCCGCCGGAGAGTTCGTGCGGCTCGTGATCCAGCCGGTGCCCCAGCCCCACCTTCTCCAACGCCGACGCCGCCCGCCGACGACGCTGGGCGCGCCGCAGACCGGAGTACAGCAGACCGTCCGCGACGTTTTCCACCGCCCGTACTCCGGACGCGAGATGAAACTGCTGGAACACGAACCCGATCCGGCTCGCCCGGAGCGCGGACAACCCCGCGTCCGACAGCGTCGCCACGTCGTACCGGTCGATGTGGACCTGCCCCGAGGTCGGCCGGTCCAGCGTGCCCAGCACATTCAGCATCGTCGACTTGCCCGATCCGGACGGCCCGACGATCGCGACCAACTCTCCCGCGTCGACCCGCAGCGAGACCCCGGCCAGCGCGGCGACCCCGCCGGAGTACACCTTCGTCACGTCGGTCAGTTCGATCACTTCGGCACCCCCACGCTCAGGCCCTCGGTGATCCCGGCACCACTGATCTCGACCCGGCCGCCCGCGAACAGCCCTGTCTTCACCGGCACGTACCGCGTGGTCGTGCCGTCGGCGATCTCGACACCGAACCCGCCTTCCTGCAGCGCCAGCAACGCGCCCACCGGCACGGTCAACACGTTCTTCCGCTCGGTCGCCGTGAAGGTGACGTCGACGGAAGCCAACGCGTACGAGGCCGCCGCCTTCTGGTTGCCCAAGGCGACGATCACCTCGATCTTCGTCTCCGGATCCTGGTCCGGCGAGGCGGCCGGAATGATGACCGTCGACACCTCGTCGACCTTGCCCGCGACGGTCGTGTTGTCCGGCAGGGTCACCGACACCGCCGCGTTCTCCTTCGCCAGCCGCTGGTCCGCCGCCTCCAACTCCACCGTCACCGCCTTCGTGGTCCCGGTGTAACCGAGCAACTTCTGTCCCGGCGCGACAGGATCGGACACTTGTGCCTGCAGGCTGTCCACCCGCACCGCCGCGGGCGCGAACACGACTTGGCCGAGCTCGACCACGCCGGTCTCCTCCAGCCCGCGGTCCTCCTGCCACTCCTCAACCGCCTCGGCCGTGGCGGACGTGTACTCGTCGTCGACTGTGAGACCCGTGTACCCCAAGGCCTTGAGGTTCTGCTCGAGCTGCAGGACGTCCGGCCCTTCACTGTCCTCCGCGAGCCGCCTGTACGCCGGCACAGCGCCGTACAGCAAGGTGGTTGGCAGGTTGTTCACCTGGTAGAGCGTTTGCCCCCGGCTGATCTGTTGGCCGCTGTCGGGGAGCCAGGTGACCGTCCCGGCGGCCCGGTTGGTCGCTGTGGTGGTGGTGCCGTAGGCAAGCTCACCGTCAGCCGTCTCCGTGTCCTTGAGCGTCTGCCGAGTCACTTTGGCCGTGTTGGTCAGTGCGGCAGGTGTCTCATCGGCAGCCTGGCTGCTGTCGCTCCGAGTCAGTAGCGCGGCGGTGAGCGCACCACCCACAGCCAGTACTGCGACCGCCGTCAGCAGGGTTCTTCTTGCCATCACTTACCCGCCAGGACGGGCTGGCAGACCTCTTGGGCCTTCTGGAAGTCAGGGTCGTTCCCGACCGAGCCGTCGATCATGATCCCGCGCTGGCCCGGCTTCGGGTCCGGGAACTTCTCCACGCCGTTCTCCCGCATGCAGACGGCGTACTTGCGACCGTTCTCCTCCTGCTGCGGATTGGCCTGGGTGCCCTCGCCCTGCGGGCTGAACTCCTTGCAGGCCTCCATCGCCTGGTCCATCTTCTCCTTGGTGATCCCGCTGCTCGGGTCGAGCTTGATCATCGGGCCCTTGCCTGGTTCGGGGTCGGGCACGTTGATGCCCTGCTCCCGCAGGCACTGGGCGAATTTCACGCCCTTCTCGTCCCGGCTGAGCCCTTCGGCCGGGTTGCTGCTGGTGCCGGTCGTCGGCTGCGCGCCGCCGCCGGAGGCGACCTGGTTCCCCTCGTCACCGGACCCGCAGCCGGTCAGTGCCAGCCCGAGGATGAGCGCCAGGGTGCCGAGGGTTGTCGTTCGCTTCACGTCGTCTCCTTGTGATCGCCGGTGGTTCGGCTCAAGACAAGACCCGTGGACGTTTCCCCGCTGTTTCCCGTCGAGCCAACACGGAGGAAACAACCGGTCGGGGATGATGGATGGTCCGGACGGGGAAGGATGGCGTGGCGATGCGGGTGCTGGTGGCCGAGGACGAACCGTTGCTGGCGGCAGCGATCGCGGAGTGGTTGCGGGACGCGACGCACGCTGTCGACGTCGCGCCGGACGGTTCCGCCGCGCTGGAACGGCTCGCGGTCAACGAGTACGACGTACTGGTGCTCGACCGCGATCTCCCCGTCGTGCACGGGGACGAGGTGTGCCGGCAGTTGGTGGCGTCCGGGTCCGACACCCGGGTGCTGATGCTGACGGCCGCGGCGTCCGTGACCGATCGCGTCGACGGGCTCGGACTCGGCGCCGACGACTATCTGACCAAGCCGTTCGCCTTCGCCGAGTTGGCCGCCCGCGTACTGGCGCTCGGCCGCCGCAGCCGCCCCGCCGATCCCCCCGTACTGCGACGCGCCGGGCTGACGCTGGATCCCGCGCGGCACGAGGTGTTCCGGGACGGGCGGTACGTGCCGCTGGCGAAGAAGGAGTTCGCAGTACTGGCTGAGCTGTTGCGGGCCAACGGCGCGACGGTGTCGGCCGAGCAGTTGCTGGAGAAGGCGTGGGACGAGCACGTGGATCCGTTCACCGGCGCGGTCCGGCTGACGATCCTCAAGCTGCGCCGCAAACTCGGCGAACCGGCCGTGGTGGAGACCGTCACCGGAGTGGGGTACCGAATCCCGTGAAGCTGCCGGCCAAGCTGTCCACCCGCCAGTTGACTCTGCGGGCCCGCCTGACGCTGATCTACGGCGGCCTGTTCATGATCGCCGGCGTGCTGCTGCTCGGCGTCACGTACGTGCTGTTCAACGAGCAGCTCACCGGCGGCCGCGTGATCGTGCGCGGCACCTTCCTCAGCTCCCCGACCGCCGGTGCGCCCCAAACTCCCGGAGCCTCTCCCAGTCCTGTTCCGGAGGGGGTGAAGCTGCCGAAGGAGCTCTACGTGCTCAACAGCGACGGCGACGTGCTGACCGGGCCTGACGCCGAGCGGGTGATGCGGGAGCAGCAGGCTCAGGTGCGGGCGGCGGCGACCAAGTCGCTGCTCGTGCAGGGCAGCATCGCGCTGGTGATCGTCGGCGGTCTTGCAGCCGGCTTCGGCTGGCTGGTCGCCGGCCGTGTGCTTGCCCCGCTGCACCGCGTCACCGACACGGCCCGCCGGATCGCCGCCGCCCCGGCCGCAGGACGGGGTCTGCACGAGCGGATCGCCCTCCGCGGCCCCGACGACGAGGTGAAGAACCTCGCCGACGCCTTCGACACGATGGTCGAGCGTCTGGACCATTCGTTCGACGGCCAGCGCCGCTTCGTCGCCAACGCCTCCCACGAACTCCGTACTCCGCTCACCCTCGGCCGCGCGCTGGTGGAAGTCGCCATGCACCGCAGAACCGCCTCGGACGACGTGAAGCAACTCGGCGAGACCCTGCTCGAGATCAACTCACGCCACGAGCAACTGATCACCGGGCTGCTCCTGCTGGCGGACTCCGAGAAGGAGATCACCGCCTATCCCGTGAACCTCGCCGACGTGATCACCCACGTGGTCGCCCAGCTGACCACCGAGGCCTCGGACAGTGGAGTCGAACTGGTCAGGCAGCCTGCTGACGCCCCGACCCAGGGCGACGCCCTCCTGCTCGAACGCCTCGTCCACAACCTGGTGGAGAACGGCATCCGCCACAACGTCGGAGCCGGCGGGTGGGTCCGGGTGATCAGCCGGACCGTGGGGGAGCACGTGGAGGTCGAGGTGACGAACACGGGCGCGAGCGTTCCGCCGTACGAGGTGGAGGGGTTGTTCAAGCCGTTCCACCGGCTGGGCGAGGATCGGGTGGTGGGGTCGAAGGG
The DNA here is from genome assembly GCF_039530625.1 of Kribbella sancticallisti. Classification (NCBI taxonomy): domain Bacteria; kingdom Bacillati; phylum Actinomycetota; class Actinomycetes; order Propionibacteriales; family Kribbellaceae; genus Kribbella; species Kribbella sancticallisti. The sequence continues at coordinate 112,837 of NZ_BAAAOS010000056.1, forward strand.
CGCCGGGCTGGGGTTGTCGATCGTGCAGTCGGTGGCGCTGGCGCACGGCGGATCGGTACGGGCCGAACCACGCGAAGGCGGCGGATTGGTGATTATCGTGAGACTGCCTGTCGATCCGGGCTGAGGCTGCTCGTGTAGTGGGTAGATGAACCCGAGGAGGACCCGTGAAGCAGTACTTGCTCAGCATCTACCAGCCCGACGGACCCGCTCCTGAGCCCGAGGTGCTGGAACCGATCATGAAGAACCTGGCCGCCTTCAACGACGACCTCCGGGAGGCCGGTGCGTGGGTCTTCGCCGCCGGTCTGCATCCACCGAACACGGCGACCGTGCTGCAGTCGAAGGGTGATGAGGTGCTGGTCACCGACGGTCCGTACACCGAGGGCAAGGAACACCTCGGCGGTTTCACCGTCATCCAGGTGGAGGACCTGGACGAAGCGCTCACCTGGTCCCGCCGGCTGGCGGAGATCCTCAGCCCGCTCGCGATCGAAGTGCGGCCCTTTGCCCACTGAAGATGCGGCCGTGTCGGTCGAGCAGGTGGCGGCGGTGTTCCGGGACGAGCACGGGCGGGCGGTCGCAGTACTGACGCGGGTGTTCGGGGATCTGGACATCGCGGAGGACGCGGTCCAGGAGGCGTTCGCGGCGGCGGTGGAGAAGTGGCCGGCGGCCGGGCTGCCACCCAGCCCGGCCGGCTGGATCATCACCACCGCCCGGAACCGCGCGATCGACCGGCTCCGGCGTGAGTCCTCGCGGGAGGACAAGCACGCCCAGGCCGCACTGCTGCAGGCCCAGGACGAACCAGTGGAGGAGGGTGTCGTGCGCGACGACAGGCTGCGGCTGCTCTTCACCTGCTGCCACCCGGCCCTGGCGCTCAACGTGCGGGTCGCGCTGACGCTGCGGCTGATCGGCGGTCTCACCACCACCGAGATCGCCCGTGCCTTCCTGGTCCCCGAGCCCACGATGGCGCAGCGGATCGTCCGGGCGAAGGCGAAGATCCGCGCCGCCGGCATCCCGTACCGCGTGCCGTACGAGGCGGACCTGCCCGAGCGGGTGCGCGGAGTACTGGCGGTCGTGTACCTGATCTTCAACGAGGGGTACGCCGCGTCGTCCGGCGACGAGTTGATCCGCACCGAGCTCTGCCAGGAGGCGATCCGCCTGGGCCGGCTCCTGGTCGACCTGATGCCGGACGAGCCGGAGGCGGTCGGCCTACTCGCCCTCATGCTCCTGCAGGAGTCCCGCCGCCCGGCACGAGTGGCTCCAGACGGCTCGCTTGTCCTGCTGCCCGACCAGGACCGGACGCTGTGGGACCAGGCGCTCGTCACCGAGGGCCAAGACCTAGTACGCCGCTGCCTACGCCGCGACCAGCCGGGTCCGTACCAGCTCCAGGCCGCGATCAACGCGGTACACAGCGACGCGCCGACCGCGGCCGACACGGACTGGCGCCAGATCGTCCAGCTCTACGGCCACCTGCTGGCCCTGAACCCAAGCCCGGTCATAGCCCTCAACCGCGCGGTCGCCGTAGCCGAGCTCAACGGCCCTGCCACCGCCCTGGCCCTCGTCGACGACCTGGACCTAGGCAGCTACTACCTCTTCCACGCCATCCGCGCCGAACTCCTTAAACGCCTCAACCGCCCAGCCGAAGCCTCCACCGCCTACAAGACAGCCGCCACCCTCACCGAAAACACCCCCGAACGCACCTTCCTAGAACAGCAACAAGCAGCCCTGGGCCCTCTCACCAACTGACGTCAGCCGTCCTCGGCCTGCATCTCCCGACGGTACTGCGCCGGTAGGGTCGGAGGATGTTCGAAGTGGTGTGTGAGGTGGAGCCGCCGACGCGGCCGGATCTGAAGAAGGTGCGGCATCAGATCGGGGTGATGAGCCCGATCGCGGACGCCTTCCTGATCCCGGACAACCACATCGGCCGGGCGACCGTGTCCAGCGTCGCGGTGGCGAACGAGGTGCAGGCGATGGGTGCGCGGGGGATTGCCTGCCTGAACTCCCGGGACCGGAACCTGCTCGGCTTCCGGCGCGACCTGCTGACGGCGGCGGCGTACGGGGTGGAGCAGTTCCTCTTCGTCCACGGCGACAACCCGACAGCCGGCGCCCGGACGAGCCAGCTGACCGTGCGGACGATGATCGAGGAGGCCCGCGCAACCTCATTCGCCGGGATAGCGCCGTTCCAGGTAGGCGCGGCGACCCGCCTGCGGCCGGTGCCGAGGTGGAAGGCGGAGGCCGACTTCCTGTTCGTGCAGGTCAGCTATGACGTGGAGGAGTTGCTGCGCTGGCGGGAGAGCGTAGTACTGGACATCCCCGTGTACGCCGGGGTGATGGTGCTCGCGAGCGCCAAGATGGCCGCGAACCTGGGCTCTCTGCCTCAGCTGACCATCCCCGAAGCTTTGATCGAGGCGGTCGCGCGGGATCGCGATGCCGGCGTCGAGGCGGCCTGTGAGCAGGTTCTGAAGATTCGTGACAGTGGGGCATTCCAAGGAGTGCATCTGATCCCGGTGAGCCGCTACCGGGAGGTCGCTGCTCGCCTCGAGCGGGGACTCTGAGGGCTCCTGACGGCGGGAGCGGGCGAAAGCGACTAATGTCAGCGTGCAGAAGACGACTGACGGAGGAGGAGGCGTGGCCGTACCTGGTAAGGGTCTGATCGATGGCCTGAAGGTCACCGCTAAGACGCTGGGGCGCCGCTCCGTCACCGAGCAGTACCCGGATGTCCAGCCGGAACTGCCGCCGCGGACGCGGGGTGTGATCGCCCTGATGGAGGAGAACTGCACCTCCTGCATGCTCTGCGCGCGGGAGTGCCCGAGTTGGTGCATCTACATCGACTCGCACACCGAGACCGCGCCGTCGGTCGGTGAGCAGGCCCGCGAGCGCAGCCGGAACGTGCTGGACCGGTTCGCGATCGACTTCTCGCTGTGCATGTACTGCGGGATCTGCATCGAGGCGTGTCCGTTCGACGCGTTGTTCTGGTCGCCGGAGTTCGAGTACGCCGAGACCGACCTGCGCAACCTGACCCACGAGAAGGAGCGGCTGCGGGACTGGATGTGGACCGTGCCCGCGCCGCAGCCCATCGATCCCGGCCCGTCGGTCGTCGAGGGCGGGAGCGGGGAGTGACCACTGCACTCTTCTCCATCGCGGGGGCGGTGGCGCTGCTGGCGGGCCTGATGGTGGTCACCTCGCGCCGGATCGTGCACGCGGCCCTCTGGCTGGTGGTCGCCCTCGGCGCCGTCGCCGGCTGCTTCGGGGCCCTGCACGCCGAGTTCGTCGCGCTGGTGCAGATCCTTGTCTACGTCGGCGCGATCGTCGTCCTGGTGCTGTTCGCGCTGATGCTGACCAAGGCGCCGACCAATCCGCTGCCGGCCCTGACCACCGGGCGGAGCCCGTTCGCGGCGGCCGTCGCGCTGGTGCTGGCGCTGCTTCTCGGCACCGGCGTGGTGTTTGCCTTCGGCAATGAAAGGATCGAGCCGGTACCGGCCGGGTCCGCCGAGGCCGTCGGGACCGCGGTGTTCCGCACCTGGGTGCTGCCGTTCGAAGTACTGTCCGTGCTCCTGCTCGCGGCCCTGATCGGCGCGATCGTCCTGTCCCAGCGCACCGGCAGGAAGGAGGACTGATGCCACTCGTCCTCCCGCTGCTGCTGGCCGTCGCGCTGTTCTGCCTCGGCGTGTACGGCGTACTGGCGCGGCGCAACGCGATCACGATGCTGATGTCGTTCGAGCTGATGCTGAACGCGGTGAACCTGAACCTGGTCGCCTTCGACGCCTGGCACGTCGACGGGCTCGCCACCGGCCAGACGCTCGCGGTCTTCGTGATCACGCTGGCCGCGGCCGAGATCGGCCTCGGCCTGGCGATCGTGCTGCTGCTGTTCCGCGGGCATGGCCACGTCGATGCCGACGCCGCGCGCGACCTGCGCGAGCCGGCTGACCTCAAGCCGCTGGAGACGGGGGCCGAGCAGTGATCGGCACCGCCTGGCGGGTGGTCGGCGTCGGCTTCTCATTGCTGGTCGTCCTGGTCGCCGCCCTCCTGTCCGGCGTCGACCCGCAGCAGACCGGGTACGTCGGCTCGGATGTCGGCGACCTCGTCGTCGGGTTCGGCCTGCGCACGGACGACCTGACCGTCTTCATGCTCGCGGTGGTCGGCGTGATCGCGGCCTGCGTCCAGGTCTACTCGATCTCGTACCTGCACGAGCGGGTCGCCTCCTACACGGCCCTGGTCACGCTGTTCACCGCCGCGATGGTGACGGTGGTCGTTGCCGACAGCCTGTTCCTGCTGCTGATCGGCTGGGAGGTGATGGGCGCGTGCTCATACCTGCTGATCGGTCACTACTGGGAGCGGCGCGACGCCCGGTCCGGCGCGGTGAAGGCGTTCCTGATGACCCGCCTCGGCGACGTCGGTTTCCTCTTCGGCATCTTCGTCCTCGCGATGGACGCAGGCACGGCCCGGATCTCCGAACTGCGCCCGGACCAGCTCTCCTCGGGCGCGCTGACGGCCGGGACCCTGCTTCTTCTGGTCGGCGTCGTCGGCAAGTCCGCGCAGGTCCCGCTGCAGACCTGGCTCCCGGACGCGATGCCCGGTCCGAGCCCGGTCAGCGCGCTGATCCACGCGGCCACGATGGTCGCCGCCGGTGTCTTCGTGATCGCCCGCCTGTACGACGTGTTCGCCGCGGCCGACGTGACTCTCACCGTGCTCGCGGTGGTGGCCGTGGTGACGATGCTGTTCGCCGCGGCCTGCGCGATGGCGGCGGTGGAGGTGAAGCGGGTGCTCGCCTGGTCGACCGTGAGCCAACTCGCGATCATGTTCGCGGGCCTCTCGCTCGGCACCGCCGACGGACGCCACGCGGCTCTGTTCCACCTGCTCACGCATGCCGCCTTCAAGGGCCTCCTCTTCCTCTGTGCGGGAGTGCTCCTGCACCAGGTCGGCAGCGCGGCCTTCGTCGTTCTCCGGAGGTACACGCGCAAGGGCGCCCTGCGCAAGCAGATGCCCGTCACCTTCGCGACGATGACGGTCGGCCTCGCGGCGCTGGCCGGAGTACCGGGGTTTGCCGGGTTCTTCTCCAAGGACTCGGTCGTCGAGGCCGCGTGGCACCACGCGTCCGACGGCTCCACGATCGGCTGGATCGTGCTGGTCTCGGTCTGCCTGACCGCCGCGATGACCGCCTTCTACTGCGTCCGGCTGTGGCTGTGGGTGTTCTACCGGACGCCCGCGCTGGCCGGTGCCCTCGGCGCCTTCGAGGACGACGACCCGATGGCCGACGTCGAGGAGCCGAACACCGCCAAGCTGCGCGAACCCTCCTGGGTGATGCTCGGGCCACTGGTGCTGCTCGCGATCGGCGCCGTCGTGCTCGGCTACACCGACGGCGTCCACCTGAACTGGGTGATCGCGTTGGTGACCACCCTGCTCGCGGTGCTCGGAGCGCTGCCGGCCTATTCGTTGTGGCAACGCGGGGCGGATCCGCGGCCCGTGGTGCTGGAGCGTGAGTTCGGCGTGGACCCGGCGTACCAGCGGTTGTTCGTCGTACCGGTCGGCTGGTTCGCGAAGTTGGCGGTCGACGGGGATCGGGACGTGATCGGCGGCTACGTGCGGGCGACCGGGCGGGCGGGACTGCTGGCTTCGGCGGGCTTCCGGAAGTTGCAGACGGGCAACGTGCAGACCTATCTCACCGCGGCCGTCGTCGGAGTCGTCGCTCTGGCGGTACTGGCTGGGGTGATCGGCTCATGAACGGGATCCTGCTGTCCCTGTTGGTCCTGCCGCTGCTGGCCGCGCTGGCGCTGTGGGCGCTGCCCATCGGCCTCGGGGACCGGGTCGCCGCGATCTACGGTTCGGTGATCTCGGGGCTGGTGCTGGTCGGGTCGCTGCTGCTCTGGCCGGGCTCGGGCAACTGGATGTCGTCGGAGACACCGGGCGGAGCGCTGCCGCCACTGCGGGCGGAGACGGACGTCGCCTGGATTCCCTCGCTGGGGGTGCGGTTCCACGTCGGCCTCGACTGGATCTCGGTGCCGCTGATCGTGCTGACCGCGCTGCTGGTGTTCCTGTGCTGCCTGTACTCGCTGCGGATCACGCCGAAGATCGGCCGGACCCGCTCGCTGATCGCGTTGCTGCTGGTGATCGAGGCCGGCGTGATCGGCACCTTCTCCGCGATGGACCTGGTGCTGTTCTTCGTCTGCTTCGAGATCGTGCTGATCCCGATGTGGCTGATCATCGACATCTGGGGCGACGAGCACGACCGGGCCGGCCGGCGGCGGGCGGCGACCACCTTCGTCCTGATGACGGTGCTCGGCTCGGCCGTGATGCTGGTGGGCTTCCTGCTCGTCTACCGGGAGGCCGGCACCTTCGACCTCGAGCAGTTGAGCGTCAACCCGGTCCGCGGATTCCACGGCATCCCACTGGCCGCCGCGATTCTGATCGCGCTCGGGCTGGCGGTGAAACTGCCGCTCTGGCCGCTGCACATCTGGCTTCCGGACGCGCACGCGAAGGCGCCGACGGTCGGGTCCGTGCTGCTGGCCGGAGTACTGCTGAAGCTCGGCAGTTACGGCATGATCCGGATCCTGCTGCCGGTGCTGCCGGACGCGATGGTCACCATCGCGCCGTACCTGGCCGGGCTGTCGACGATCGCGATCGTGGCCGGCTCGCTGGCCTGTCTGGCGCAGACCGACATCAAGCGGCTGATCGCGTACTCGAGCGTCGGCCACATGGGCTTCATCGGGCTCGGCATCGCGACCCTCTCGCCGGCTGGGCTGCGCGGCGCGCTGTTCGCCAACATCGCGCACGGCCTGATCACCGGCCTGCTCTTCTTCCTGGCCGGGGCGATCAAGGACCGGCATGACACCAGCGATCTGCGCGTCATCGGCCGCGCCCTGTACGCCCGGTTGCCGCGGATCGGCGCGTTGCTGACGTTCGCCTGCCTGGCCTCCCTCGGGCTGCCCGGGCTGGCCGGGTTCTGGGGCGAGATGCTGGTCCTGCTGGGCGCCTACCAGCCGGCCGATTCGTTGCCGCGGACAAGCTTCCTGGTGATGATGGTGATCGCCGGACTCGGCACCGTGCTGACGGCCGCGTACTTCCTCCGGCTGGTCCGCAACCTCTGCCAGGGTGATCCCGCCGAGCACCCGGCCGCGGCGTTCGCGGTCGACCTGAGCCGGATCGAACTGATCACCTGGGCGCCGCTGGTCGCCCTGACCGTGCTGCTCGGCGTCTGGCCCGGGCTGCTCCTCGACCAGTGGGTGGGCCTGTGACAGTGCACATTGCCACGCACATTGCCACGCTGCCGCGCGGCGGGTCATGGGGCTGTGCCTCCCGCCCTTCCCTCGTCGCTCCACTCCTCAGTCCAGGGCGGGAGGCCCCATGACCCTCACCTGGACCGACTGGCAGGCGACCGCCGTACCGCTGATCCTGGCGCTGGGTGCTGTCGCGGTGCTGCTCATCGACGGGTTCTGGAGCACCGGGAGCAAGCGGCTCAAGCACACGGTGATCACCCTGATCACCGCTGCCGTGATCGTGTTCGGGCTGATCTTCGTCATCGCCCGGCGACAGGCGTACCTGCCGGCCTTCTGCCGTCCGGACGTCGAAGGGCCGGCGCAGTGCAGCCTGGTGGTCGAGCCGCTCACGATCGGGTTGTGGGCGGTGCTCCTGATCGGCGGACTCGGCGTCGTCGGGCTGTCGTCGTACCGGTTGCTCTCGGCGGACATCCCGGTCGGGGAGTACCACTTCCTGCTGCTCAGCGCGCTGGTCGGCGCGACCGTGCTGGCCGGCGCGCGCGACCTGGCGACGGTGGTGATCGCGCTCGAGGTGGTGTCGCTGCCGAGCTTCGCGATGGTCGCGCTGCGCCGCGATCGCAGTGGCTCGGAGGCCGCGCTGAAGGCCTTCCTGGTCTCGGTGCTGTCGACAGCCGTGATGCTGTTCGGCATCTCCTACCTGTACGGCGTGACCGGGTCGCTCTACCTCCAGACGATCGCGACCCGGCTGCCCGGGATCGACCCGGACCTGCGCCGGGTGGCGTTCGCGGCCGGGTTGTTCGTCATCGTCGGGTTCGGCTTCAAGATCGCCGCGGTCCCGTTCCACGGCTGGCTGCCCGACACGTACTCCGGTGCGCCGGTCGAGGTGACCGCGTTCCTCGCGGTGGTGTCGAAGTCGGCCGGTGTCGCCGGGCTGCTCGTGCTGGTGACCTTCGGCGTCGCGCCGAGTGGTTCCGACCTGCGGCTGGTGGTCGCGATCCTGGCGGCGGTGACGATGACCGTGGGGAACCTCGCGGCCCTGCGGCAGGTCGAGGCGGTCCGGCTGCTCGCCTGGTCGTCGATCGGCCAGGTCGGCTTCCTGCTCGCCCCACTCGCGGTCGGTGACGCCCAGGCAGTCGTCGGCTACCTCGCCGCGTACGTCGTGGTCACGCTCGGCGCCTTCGGAGCAGTCGCCGTGGTCCAGCGGCACCGCCCCTTCGGCCTGCTGCTGAAGGACTACCGCGGCATGGTCCGCTCCGAGCCCGGCCTGGCGATCGCGCTGATCTTCTTCCTGGTCGTCCTCGCCGGCCTGCCGCCGGGCCTGGCCGGACTCTTCACCAAGTTCGCCGCCTTCCAGGCCGTCATCGACGCCCACTACGGCTGGCTCGCCCTGGTGATGGCGGTCAACGTGATGATCGGCCTGGCCGTCTACCTGCGCTGGGTCGCCGAACTCTTCCGCCTCCCGGCCGACGACCCGTTCTCCGTCGACATCGAGTCCCCGGCCGTCGCCGTCATCTCCACCTGCGTCGCCGCCGCCGCAGTAGTCTCGATCCTCCCCAGCGCCCTCTTCGCCCTGGCTACCTAGCCAGCCAAGCCTCGTACTGCGCGACTGCGCGCTTCCAGAGTTCGTCGTGTTGGGCTGCGGTCAGGTGGTCCAGCGGGAGATGGAAGACGTCGGCCAGCACGGTGAAGTACTCCGACGAGGTCTCCACGATTCGGTTGTCGACGCGGTCGGCGAAGGTCTCCATCAGGCCCAGTGAGCGCAGCATGACCATGCTGTCGGGTTTGCGGCGGTAGGCCGAGGACGTCCGGACGAAGGGCGACTCCGGCGACACCGACAGGTGGGCGTGCTGGGCGGCGAAGGCGTCGATGGAGACGGTGGCCGACTCGAAGTCCATCCCGGTGAGGCTGCTCCGAGGGTCGTGGTCGAGGCGCCAGCCGTCGACGATCTCGGAGGGTCGGAGCGTGAGGTCGAAGGGCTCCTGCCGGGTCGTGCCGGGCTTGAGGGGGAGCGGCGTGAACAGCCCGTCGCCGAGGCCGACGTCGACGAGCCACTCTTCGTCGGGAGCGTCGGGGAGGCCGCTGACGGTGATGACCATGTGGCTGGCGTCCACCACCGCCGGCCGGGTCGCGGTCTGGACTCCGCCGCGGTGCAGTTCGACCTGGTAGCCGAGCTCGGTCAGCAGTTGCGCGAAGGTGCCGTTCAGCTGGAAGCAGTAGCCGCCGGTCTCCCGCGCGATGATCCGGGGCGCGACGACCTGCGGATCCATCGAGCCGCCCTGCCCGAACTGGTACTGGATGGTCTCGTACGGCACGGTGTCGGCGAAGGCCGCGTGCAGTTCGAAGAGTGCTTCGACGCTCGGTCCGCGATGCTGGTCGATGCCGATCCGGCGCAGCAGGGCGGTGGAGTCCATGCGGCGAGCTTACGGGCGTGAAAGGCTAGGACCATGACCTCTGAGCGGATCTACGTCGGTAGCTACACCAGTCAGGCAGGCGGCGGTACCGGGATCGGGTTCGGGACGCTGGAGGCGATGGAGGTCGCCGCGACCACCGACGATCCGTCGTTCCTGGCTCGGTCCGCGGACGGGCGTTTCCTCTACTCCGTGAACGAGTTGGAGGCCGGACGCGTCTCGGCCTTCGCGATCGCCGAGGACGGTTCGCTCACCTTCCTCAACGACCAGCCGACCGGTGGCGCGCACCCGTGCCACCTGGCGATCGACCCGGCCGGCCGATTCCTGCTGTCGGCGAACTACAGTTCCGGCTCGATCGCGGTGCACCCGATCGCCGGAGACGGTTCGCTCGGCGAGGCAACGCAGTACCTGCAGCGGTCCGGGTCCGGCCCGAACGAGAAGCGCCAGGAAGGGCCGCACGCCCATCAGGTGACCTTCGACCCGGCCGGCGCCTTCGCGTTCGACATCGACCTCGGCTCCGACACCGTCTACACCTCGCGGCTCAGCGACGACGGTCAACTGGAGGCCGTCAGCCTGCTGGAGGTTCATCCCGGTGCCGGGCCTCGGCACGTGGTGTTCCACCCGGGCGGCGCGGCGGCGTACGTGATCAACGAGCTGGACTCCACCCTGACCGTCTGCAGCTACGCGGACGGCGAGCTGACCGAGGTACAGACGGTGTCGACGCGTCCGGACGGTGCCGAGGGTGACAACTTCCCGGCCGAGGTCCTGGTCTCCGCCGACGGCCGGTTCGTCTACGGCTCCAACCGCGGCGACGACACGATCGCCGTGTTCGAGACCGGCGCCGAGGGCCTCGAGGCCGAGCTCATCCAGACGATCGGTTCCGGCGGGACCTGGCCCCGGCACCTCGCCTTCAGCAAAGATGGAACCCACCTGTACGCCGCGAACGAGCACTCCGGCACCGTCGCGTCGTTCACCGTCGACCAGAGCAGCGGCGCCCTCACCGCAACGGGGACGCCGCTGACCTGGCCCAAGGCAATCTTCGTCCTGCCGCTCTAACCGAGTACCGGTCTCGCTCTCGGCATGCCGCGAGCGGCGAGGGCGAGACCGCTCGCGGCGACCACCGCGGCGGCGAGGAAGCCTGAGCCGCGATCCAGACTGGCCGCGACGAGCCCGAAGGTTGCCGGGCCCAGGCCCAGGGCGAGGTCGAGACTCATGCTGACGGTGCCCATCACGGCGCCGCGCTCGCCGGCCGGTACGTCGTGCAGCGCGAGCATCATGATCGCCGGGGTGCCGAGGGCGACGCCGACACCGAGGACCATCGTGCCGGCGATCAGACCCGGCACCGCGCGGTAGCTGCCGATGATGACGAGTCCCGCGGCCGCGCAGAGCAGCGAGAGGCGAACGCTTCGCAGCGCGCCCAGTCGATCGGGGATCCGCGCGCCCACGCTGCGGATGACGATCACGATGGCGGCGAAGCCGAACAGCAGGAAGCCCGCGCCCGACAGGCCGAGATCCAGGGCGTAAAGCGGGACGAAGGCCAGGAAACCGGCCATTCCCCAGACCAGCGCGAGCAGGAGCAGCGCCGGTACGACGGCTGCCGGGTGGATGAGGCGCGTGCTCTGGACTGGACCCGGCTCCCGCGTGTCGCCCACCCGGACAGCCAGTACTACGGCCAGCAGCGCGGCGCCGCTGGAGATCGCCCAGACGGTGCCGAAGCCGATCGCGCCGACCACCGCTTCACCGACGGGCGGCCCGACCGCGAGCCCGGCGTACAGGGACAGCGAGAACAGGCTGATGGCTTCTCCCCGTCGCTCGGCGGGAGCCAGGTCGCTCATCGCGGTCACCGCGCCAACGAAGAAGAACGCCTCCCCAACGCCAGTGAGCAGCCGCAGTACGACGAGCAGGGCGATGCTGTCCGCGAAGCTGTAGCCCGCGACGGACGCGGCGAAGACCAGGCCACCCACGAGCATCACCACCGACCTGCCGCGCCTGTCCGCCCACCGGCCGGCCCAGGGGCGCAACAGCAGCGCCGACACGCTGAACGACCCGACCGCGATTCCCACGCCCACGTCGTCTCCGGCCAGCGGCCCGGTCACGTAGAGCGGCACGGACGGCACCAGCACCCCGTCGGCGAAGAAGTACGCGAGCGCTGCGAGGCCGAGCAGTACGAACTGCGGCGTGACGAGGCGAGGTCTGGCGACGGCTGTCTGGCTCATGGCGCTTCCTCCGGTACGAATCGGGCTCTCGAGGCTCACAATGGCCGTACGGCGCCGGGCGGGGCATCGGTAGTTCTGCCCATTCCCCAGGGGGTTCGATGGCGGACGACGAACTGCGGCTCGCAGATCTCCTCTGCGCGTTGTCGGTCAGCCTGGACCTGGCCATGGCCCAGCCACTCGAGAAGTCGATCCGCAGTTGCCTGGTCGCGATCCGGTTGTCCCGCCGCCTGGGCCTGTCCGCCGTCGACCAGCGGACCGTGTACTACGCCACGCTGCTCCGCCACCTGGGCTGCACGGCCACCACCCACGAGGAGGCCGACCTGATGGGCCCAGGCGTGGCCTACCTGCGTCCTCTGATGGAACGGACCGACCCGGCCAGCAAACGTGAGTCACTGAACGTCCTGCGACAGGTGGGCAAGGGCACCGGAGTACGGCGCCTGCAGTACCTCGCGCGCACCCTGACCACTAACGAGGCGCCGGTACTGCTGGCCATCTGCGAGGTCGGCAGCATGCTCGCCGAGCGACTCCGCCTCGGTCCCGAAGTAGCGGCCGCGATCTACCAGAGCATGGAGCGCTGGGACGGCGCCGGTACTCCGGACGGCCTGGCAGGCGAGGAGATCGCCGAGGCGACCCGTATCGCCGAGGTGGCTACCCAGGCCGTCATCTTCACCAGCCTGGGTGGTCCGGCCGCGGTCGAGGCAGCCTTCCGCAGGCGGCAGGGGAGGTGGCTGGACCCGTCAGTGGTCGAGGCCTATGACCAGGAGTTGGTGTCGGACCTCGAAGGTATCGACGTGTGGCAGGAGACCCTCGACGCGGAGCCGCTGCCACATGGCAAAGCCGATCGACTGGAGGAGGTCGCCGAGGCCTTCGCCCACTTCGTAGACCTCAAGTCCCCGTACCTCTTCGGGCACTCGACAGGTGTCGCGGCGCTGGTCGATCAGGCGGCGCACCGCCTCCGGTTGGACGACGGCGAGCGGGCTACCGCGCGGCAGGCCGGGTATCTCCATGACCTAGGCCGCGTTGCCGTGCCTACCGGGGTCTGGGAGAGGTCGAGCGGGCTCCGCCGAGGCGACTGGGAGCAGGTCCGCCTGCACCCGTACCAGTCTGAGCGGATCCTGGCCCGTTCGACAGCGCTGGAGCCTGTCGCCGCGCTGGTCGCGCTCCACCACGAGCGGCTCGACGGGAGTGGCTATCCCCGGCAGTCGAAGGCGCCTGAGTTGCCAGTCGCGGCGCGGTTGCTGGCCGTCGCCGATGTGTTCCAGGCACTGACTCAGGAACGCCCGCACCGGGCTGCGCTGTCACCCGAGGCGGCGGCGGACGTAGTACTGGGTGAGGTTGGTGCTGGCCGGCTGGATGGGGACTGTGCGCGCGCAGTACTCGAAGCGGCCGGGCAACAAGCGCCCGGCCGCCTGACGAGTCGTCCTGCCGGCCTCAGCGAGCGTGAGGTCGAAGTACTGCGCTTGCTCGCCCGCGGCCGGTCCAACGCCGAGATCGCCCGCGAGTTGGTGGTCTCACCCCGTACCGCGGAGCATCACGTACAGCACATCTACGGCAAGATCGGGGTCTCCACCCGGGCTGCCGCCGCACTGTTCGCGATGCAGCACGGCCTGTTCACGCCGTGACGGCTCATACCGTGACAGGGACCAACTTCTCGAAGAAGAACTCGTGCTTGAGGAACGAGACGTCGTACTCGTGACCGGGCTGGGGCGGGAGCAGTTGCGCGGCCTGGAAGAGGCGCCAGCCGTCCTTGAGCGCTTCGAGACCGCTCGCGTACGGCGGCACGTCGGAGTCACCCGTCGTCGGTGAGGTCTCGCCGGTGCCGTCGTACGTCGACCAGCCCACCACCCGCGAGTCCAGCGCGGAGGAGGCAAGGTAGAGCACCAGGACCTGCTGGCGGACGGTCTGCTGCTGGACGGCGTTGGTGGTGGCGGTCATGCCATCTCCTTCTTCGCGGCGTGCGGGTTGAGGCTGCGCTGGGCCACGACGCGGCGCGGACGGTTGGATACCCGCGTCACCCAATAGTCCGGGTCGTACGTGTCGTCGCCGGTCAGGGCCTGCCACAGCTTGACCCGGTTGTAGATCTCCAGCCGGCCGGTGGCGTTCTCGTACCAGGGGAAGGACTGGCCGAGCTCCGCGGCCACCCCGTCGTCGTACAGGTCGTCGGTGTTCCACAGCCGGACCTGGCGGACGGTCGGGTTGAAGCGGATCTTGAACATGTAGCGGTCGATGTCACTGTCGTTCTTGCGGCCACCATGCCAGATGCCGTGGTGCAGGAACACCACCGTGCCGGGCGGGCAGGTGAGACGAATCTGGCCGAGCAGGTTCTGGTAGCGGCCGGTGTCCGACTCGTTGGTCCGGCGCAGGTGGCTGCCAGGCACGCTCAGGGTGCCGCCCATCTCGAGCGTCACCTCCTGCGGGTAGTACATGAGTTGCACGTCGAAGGCGTCCTCGCGGACGTCGATGATCGCGTCGCCGTGCAGGTTCTGCGCCTCGCCCTCGTTCGCCTTGCGGATGTGGACCGCATGGTGGTCCACCGTCGGCTCGGGGCCGACCAGGCTGTGGATGGCGCCGGCGACCTCCGGCAGCCGCACCAGCCGCTGGACGAACTCGCTGTCCACGAACGCCTCCGACAGCGGCGTGCCGTAGGGGACGCCGGGGATGCCGGCCTGCAGGACGCCGAGGGCCTCCTGGTTCATCTCGTCCGGCACGACGGCGTCCATCCGGAACGCGCCGGTGGCGACGAAGTGGGCCATCTGGACGGAGGTCAACAGGTTCTTGCGATGCGGATCGGGCATGTCTCTCCCTCTCGGGGCGACGGGGGTCCGTGGTGGTCACTACTCGTCCAGGTTAGGGTCGCCCGTTCTTGTTTCGCGTGGGTTGAGTTCACCACTGGTGGTAATTTCTCACCATGACGGAACTGGTCGGGTTGCACCTGACGGAGCCGCCCGAGGTGCTGGCGGTGAGCGTCGGGTTGCACGGGATCCGCAATCTGCGGGACGTCTTCCGGTTGCCGGACCTGTGGCAGCTCCACCTGTACGGCTACTCCGCGGACCTCATCGTCAACGGCACGACGTACCCGGTTTCGCCTGGCTGGGTCAGCCTGACGCCGGCCGGGGTCCAGGTGGAGTTCGCCTACCGAGGTCGATCCGAGCACCTCTACGCACACTTCCGTCCGCGCCTGGTTGGCCGGCCGACCGCAGTACCGGTTGTCCAGGACGCCGGTACCGCGGCGCCGGTCCTGTCCGACCTCCTGCGCCGGGCCATCGAGGCCTCACCGTCGGGGTCGGCCCGGGTGACTGCCGAGGTGTGGACCGCGTTGTGGCGCATCTCCCAGCTCAGCGCCTCGCTGTCCGAAGGTGGCGGTGCCGCCGGTCATCCAGCGGTCTCGGCGGCGATCGCGCACATCGAGGCGAACCTGTCCCGGACACTGACGGTGCCCGGCCTGGCTCGGGCCGCGGACGTCTCGCACAACCACCTGACCAGGCTGTTCCGCGCCGAGACCGGGATGACGGTGGTCGCCTACATCCGGCAGCGGCGGCTCGCCCACGCCCGGCACCTGCTGGTGTCGTCGACGCTCTCGATCCCGGCGGTCGCGGCCTCGGTAGGCATCCCCGATCTCCAGGCCTTCAACAAGGCGTGCCGCCGGGAGCTGGGCGGTTCACCCCGTGCGGTCCGCGCCGGAAACGTGGTGCGGCACCGCTGATACAGCGTTCTCTTCGCTGCCACGGTGTTTTAGTTGCCGATCACGGCACGTGCCACGAACCGAACATCTGGCCGCAGCACACCTAGTGGGGTTGGGCTTCGAGGTGGCAGCGGTGCGTGCTCGGACCAGCACTCTGGTGGTCTTGAACCGACCTCGATCCCCATGTCACAGTGCTGAAAGTCGCGAGCAACTGTGCTCGCGAGGGGGAGGGGAAAGATCCATGAACAAACTGCTTCGCCGTGCCCTGATGACGGGCGCCGGCGCGGTCGCGGTCCTCGGACTCGCCGTCGGGCCGGCCAACGCGCACTTCTGCTTCAAGACCAACCTGAACGCCAAGGCGGCACAGGGCCAGGCTGGTTCGGCCAACTGGGTGCCGTTCGGGGAGCTCGCCGCCGAGTTCCTGCCGGGCCTCTGTCCGGCGGGCATCGAGCATCTCGCCACCGCGGCCGGGGCGACACCGTCCACACTGATCAACACCCACGGCACGATGGCCGGCGGGACGTTGAAGAAGGGTGCGGACAGCGGCACCAAGTCGATCTCGCACCTCGACTTCGAGGCGCTCGACGCGGCGGTGCCGGACGCGTTCGCGCTCTGCGCCGGCTGACGTACTGCGGCCCCGGTTCGCTTCGGCGGGCCGGGGCTCTGCGTTCCGTTCAGTCCTGGGTTCAGTCCTGCGTTCGGTCCTGCGTTCAGGACAGCGTTCGTACCGCCAGGCCGTCGGGGCCGAGGGCGTCGCGGAGGATCTCGAGGCAGTCTTCTCGATCGGGGCCTTGGAGGGCCTGCTCGGACCACAGTGCGACGTCCTCGAGAGCTCGGGCGCAGCGGTAGTAGGTCAGGCGGGTCCGGTCGATGGTGACTTCGCCGTAGCCCTGGAAGAAGGCTCGGCGTTGCTCGTGGGTGGTCGGGCCAAGTGAGCCCATGCCGCCGAGCATGAACAGCAGATCCTGCTCACGCGGAGCCAGTACTGCGTCGTCCCAGTCGATCAGGTGGATTGTTGACGGGTCGACGAGCACGTTGCCCAGGTGCGGGTCCGCGTGGCAGATCACGCGTGGTCCGTTTGGTGGCTCGAGGTCGGCTGCCAGGTCCAGGAGCGCGGTGATGGTCTTCTGGTTCGCTTCCCAGATCCTGGCCAGGTCTGCCTCCAGCGAGTCGGCTGGGGGCTCGGTACGGAGACGATGCTCGATGCTGCGGGCGAGTGACGGCATGCGGGCGTTGATGGGGTTCAACGGGGGGAGTGCGGCTACTAGGGCCGGTGGTGGCTCCAGGGCATGCACCCGGCCCAGGAGAGCGCCGTACGAGGTCCACTGATCGGTGGTGAGTCCGGACGCGGCTGCACGGGTTCCGGGGATCCAGGGGGTGAGTGAGAGCCGCTTGCCTTCGTGTTCGCTCCAGAGTTCACCGGTGGTGGTTGTTACCGGGCTCGGGACGCCGGGGATGTTGTTGGCCGCTAGGTACGCGGTGGTCTGCAGGGCCGCGCCCGTACCACCGCCGCTCCACTTCACCGCGTACTGCCGGGGCTCTGTCGCAGTACGGGCCTGCCAGACGGTGGCGGCGGCGTCGGCGCCGTGGTCGATCCGGGTGAGTTCGATCACGTCCAGACCGAAATCGTCCCTGATCCACCGACGCAGTCTGTCCTCCACCCGGCCCACAATGCCCGGCCGAAAGCCCCCCAGGCGACCGGTTATCCGGCGCGGCGCGGGCGGGCGCCGCGGAGTGCGGGTCAGCGGTAGTTGACGAACTGGACCGCGAAGTCGAGGTCCTGGCCCTTGATCAGCGCCTGGACCGTCTGCAGGTCGTCGCGGCTCTTGCTGGAGACCCGCAGTTCGTCGCCCTGGATCTGCGCCTTGACGCCCTTCGGACCCTCGTCGCGGATCAGCTTGGAGATCTTCTTCGCGTTCTCCTGGGTGATCCCGGCGCTGATCGAGGCGTCGATCTTGTAGATCTTGCCGGACAACTTCGGCTCGCCGGCCTCCAGGCCCTTCAGCGAGATCTGCCGCTTGACCAACTTGTCCTTGAGCACGTCGAGGACGGCGTTGACCCGCTCCTCGGTGTTCGCCTGCATGTCGATCGTCTCGCCGGACAGCTTGATGCCCGCGTCTACGTTCTTGAAGTCGAACCGCTGGCTGATCTCCTTCGCCGCCTGGTTGACGGCGTTGTCCACCTCCTGGTGATCGACCTTGTTCACGATGTCGAAGGAGGACTCCGAAGCCATGGGCAGTTCCTTTCCGATTTGCTGTCAGGGGCACTGTCTGTTGTATCGTCTCTCACGCTGGTTCACGAACCGGCAGCACCCTGGCAGGTTGCCCGAGTGGCCAAAGGGAGCAGACTGTAAATCTGTCGGCTTATGCCTACGCAGGTTCGAACCCTGCACCTGCCACAGGGAGTTCGTAGTGCTGAGAGTGGCCCTTGATCTGCGGAAACGCGAGTCAGGGGCCACTGTCTATGTGCCGGCGTTTCAGGCGGCCGGGTTCTTCCGGACCGCCTTCAGGGCCTCGGTGATGTGCCGCAGGCCGTACGATCCCAAGGCGTCGGAGCCATCACGGCGGCGGAATCCGGCCCGTACGTAGCCGTCGTCGGCCACGTGGAACCAGCCGATCAGTCGGTCGACCTGCGCAGCAGCGCGTCGAGCTTCTCCTGCGCGCGGCGGGCCCACAGGGCGCTGGGATTGGAGCGATCGCCGTAGGCGATCGCTTGCCGGTAGTAGCCGGCTGCCTTCGCCACCTGCCCTTGTTCTTCGAACATGCCGGCCAGGTCAGTTGCGGCGCGCGGTGCCCAGGCCTCATGTCCGGAAGCGATGGCTCGCTCGTAGTACGACCGGGCACCTTCCCGGTCTTGTTGTTCCCGCAACACCGTGGCCGTCCACCAAGCACCGGCGGGTGCCCCATGGTAGGAGCCTGAGTCCGCGGCTCGGCGGAACGCCCGCAGAGCCGTATCGACCTTGCCGTCCAGGTAGAGACGATCACCTACCTTGATTGCCGAACGGGCAGTTCGCCAGCGGAGCGGCCAGAGCACGAGCTACCTCCTTGAGGAGTATCACTGAACTGGCACCCTACAGTTGGCTTTCTATGAGACTGGCTCGTGACCTGTACCGGTCACGACAACCAACCAATCAAGCGACACCAACGCAGATCGGATTCCCGGACTGCCAAGACCGCCTGCCCCAAGGGCTTTGCCGGCTCTGTCAGCTCTCGTGTCTGACCGGTTCGCAAGCCTGGGAATAGCCTCGGGGCAGGCCGGGGTTGCTGTCTAGGTCTGGTTTGGATGAGTGTGAGCGAGGAGAGAGCGGGCGATGAAACCCACCGAGTTCGTCAAGGTGAACAGTCAGTTCTGGGGGGATCACCTGCGGAGCGTGAGTGAGCATCTGCCCGCGAGTCACTCCCGGGAGTTGGCCGGGCCGCTGCTCTATCCGCGGATGCTGGTGCTGACCGAGACGCCGGACTGGAACATCCTGGAGTTGGTCGGGGTGAGCCGGGAGTACCGCTCGCTCGAGGTGAGGCGGCAGAAGGCCCAGAGCATCGACCAGTACTTCGGCGGCGCCGCGGCCGCGTCCGCGCCGGTCGTGCGGGTGCTGGACGAGAACGTCATCAAGGACGCGACGATCGCCACCCAGGGTGGGCGCGGCGCGCTGGGGACCAGGTTCCCGGGCGCCGAGAGCATCCTCGGCAACGAACTCATCGGTACCGGCGACAAACTCCTGCAGTTCGCGCCGGGGAACTACTCGGCGTTCGAGCGGGTCCTTCTCGTCTCCGGTGACGACTCGTCGGTGCGCGTTCACTGGACGTTCCTCGCGATCGCGGTGCACCGGTCCGAGCCGGCCGACAAGTACCGCGACTACCTGCAGCGGCTGGTCAACGCCTCGGATCACCTCGATCCCGTCGGCACCCTCAGCGTGCCGCGCGGCGAGGCGGAGCAGACCCTCAAGCGTGACCCGTTCGCCAGCACGTACCTGCTGCACGACCTCCAGAAGAACACGGTCGGCGACTTCCTGCAGCAGCACGAGGACATCCTGCTGTCGGCGTTCGACGCGACTCAGTTGATCCGCGAGCCCATCCTCGAGCGGCAGGACGACGCGGGCGCCGCCGCGATCACCCCGGACTTCATCCTCGAGCGCGCCGACGGCAGCCACATCATCGGCGACCTGAAGCTGCCCCTGCTTCAGACCGAGCCGGGCGGCAAGAAGCGCCGCCGCTCCTTGACCGTCCCCGAGGGCCTGAGCCGGCTCACGCAGTACGACGAGTACTTCGGAAGCCCCGAGAACCGCGCGTTCGTCAAGACGAAGTACGGCATCGAGGTCAACGAGCCGCGCAAACTCCTGGTGATCGGCAGCCACGAAACCGTCGACCCCACCGACGTCGACCAAGCGGCGCAAACAACCTCCGTCGAGATCATCGACTACGACACCATCCTCCGCCTCCACCTCGCCGCGAAGTCCTAGTCGGCAGGGTTCACAACCGGACGAGCATTTTGCCGGTGTTGGTGCCTTGGAGGAGGCCCAGGAAAGCGTGGGGGGCCTTGTCCAGGCCCTCCACGACTGTTTCTTGGGTGCGTAAGGTGCCGTCGGCTAGCCAGCGGGCGGCTTGGGGGATGTAAGCCGCGAGGCGGTCCAGGTGGTCGGTGACCAGGAAGCCTTGCAGAATTAGTTGTTTGAGGACTATGTCGTAGAGGTTGGTCGGGCCGGGGACGGGCGCGTTGTAGGTGCTGATCATGCCGATCGCGGCGATGCGGCCGCGCGGGTTGAGGGCGGTGATGGCGGCTTCCAGGTGGGAGCCACCTACGTTGTCGATGTAGACGTCGATGCCGTCAGGGGCCGCCGCCGACAGTTGCTCGGTGAGGGAGCCGGCGCGGTAGTCGATGGCGGTGTCGAAGCCGAACTCCTCGGTCAGCAGACGGGCCTTCGAAGGGCCGCCGGCTGAGCCGATGACGTGGGTGGCGCCGTACAAACGGGCCAACTGGCCGGCGGCGCTGCCGACCGCGCCCGCGGCGCCGGAGACGAAGACAATGTCGCCAGGGCGCACGCGCGCGACCTCGGTGACGGCCAAGAATGCGGTGAAGGAG
The DNA here is from genome assembly GCF_039530625.1 of Kribbella sancticallisti. Taxonomy (NCBI): domain Bacteria; kingdom Bacillati; phylum Actinomycetota; class Actinomycetes; order Propionibacteriales; family Kribbellaceae; genus Kribbella; species Kribbella sancticallisti. Next base: position 133,427 of record NZ_BAAAOS010000056.1, read on the forward strand.
GTCTGGCCGAGGCCGTTCAGATAGTCCTGCGGGCGGGCGATGGAGACATCCACGACGGTCGCATCATCCAGTACTGCGTACTCACGCCACCCCGCGAAGTGCAGCACGGTCGCGCCGACCGGGAGATCTGCGTTGCGCGAGGCAACCACCTCACCCACGGCATGACCTTCGAGCACCCTGCCAAGAGAGAACGGCTCGATGTAGGAGTCGCCGGCATCCATCCGGCCACGCATGTACGGATCAACCGACATCCAGGTGTTTCTGACCAGAACCTGTCCCTCCGCAGGTTCGGGCAGGTCGACAGTCGTCAGCTCGAAGTTGTCCGGGGTTGGCTCGCCGGTCGGGCGGGAGGCCAGCCGGATCTCACGGTTCGTCGTCACCCCAGCACGGTGCCGGAGAGCGCTTTAGCTCTACTCCCGATCCGCTGTAGGTACCGTGGCTGTGTGCGATTCGGAGTGCTCGGCCCGCTGGCCGTCTGGACCGATGACGGCCGTCCGGTTCCGATCCCCGAGGTGAAGGTCCGCGCGCTGCTGGCCGACCTGCTCACCCACGAGGGTCGCCCCGTACCGCCCGACCGCCTGATCGAGGACCTCTGGGCCGACCGCCTCCCGCGCAACCCGGGGGCCACGCTGCAGACTCGGGTCTCCCAGCTCCGCCGTGCCCTGGAGGCGGCCGAGCCCGGAGCACGCGACCTCGTGGTCTGGCAGCCGGCCGGTTACAGCCTCGCGCTCCCGCCGGAGAGCCTGGACTCGAGCCAGTTCCGCACCCTCACAACCCAAGGCCGCGACACCGCCGCAGCATCAACCCGTACTGCGCTCCTAACCGACGCGCTGAAACTCTGGAGAGGCCGGGCGTACGCCGACTTCGCCGACCAGGAGTTCGCCAGGCCCATGGCCGTCCGCCTCGACGAGGAGCAGGTGACGGCGCTCGGCGATCATGCCCAAGCCCGCCTCGACCTCGGCGAACACCAAGCCCTGGCGAGCGAACTGGCCGACCTCACCGCCCAGCACCCGTACTGCGAGCGCCTCCGCGCCGTGCACCTCCAGGCCCTCTACAGGTCAGGCCGGCAGCGCGAGGCTCTCACCGCCTACGAGGACCTCCGAGCACACCTGGCCGAGGAGCTAGGCGTGGACCCCAGCCCGGAATTGAGCGCACTCCACCAGGCCATCCTCACCCAAGACCCCGTACTACGCCCCGCCCCCGCCACCCCGTCGACCAACCTCCCGGCCACTCTGACTCCGCTGATCGGCCGCACCCAGCAGCTCACCCAACTGCACAACCTGCTGGCCTCAGAACGCCTGATCACCGTGACCGGCCCTGGTGGGATCGGCAAGACCGCTCTGGCTCTGGAAGCGGCTCGCACCACCGACCCAGCGCAGTACTCGGATGGCATCTGGTTGGTGGATCTCGCTAGCCCGGAATCAGTCGACAACCTCATCGCCCAAGCACAGGTCACACCGTCCAAGCGGATGCTGCTCGTGCTCGACACCTGCGAGCACGTCATCGACGAGGCAGCACTTGCAGCCGAGGCGCTGCTCAAGGCGACACCTGGTCTGCAGATCCTCGCCACCAGCCAGGAGCCCTTGGGCCTCCCGGGCGAGCGCCTGCTGACAGTTCCACCGCTGGAAGAGGCTGTAGATCTCTTCCTCACCAGAGCAGACCTAGAGCTGACACACGAGAACGCCGCCACCATCACCGAGATCTGCCGCCGCCTGGACAACCTCCCGCTAGCCATCGAACTAGCCGCCGCCCGAGTCCGCACCCTAGGCCTGGCCAAGCTGCGAGACCGCCTCGACGACCGCTTCGCAGTACTGGCTGCAGGTCGCCGCGGCGGACCACCTCGCCAGCAGACCCTCCGCGCCACCTACGACCGCACCTGGAACCTGCTCACCCCAGAAGAACAGTCCGTACTACGCCTCCTGGCCACTTACCCGAACGGGTTTCCGCCGGACGACGTTATGACCCGTCTGGTCGACCGCTCGCTAGTCATTATGACCGACACCTCCGATGGTCCGCAGTACTGCCTACTCGAGTCCATGCGGGCTTACTGCGCACGCGTCCAGAACGCGGAGAGTTCCGGCCACAAGAAGTAGTCGCGGCTGCAATGGCGCGCGGGCGGGAGGTCGCACACGTGGCGGGCTTCGGCGGCCAGGGAAGTTCCGAGTCATGGGCGCTCCCATTCCAAGAAGCAGTCCGGCGATTTCCGGCCAAGTGCCGTGGTGGCTCGGTCGTGAGCTAGAAGGAAACGCCGACAGCTGGGGCGACCTTGAACTTGAGATCCATCACCTCGTCCAAGAGGTCGCGAGCGAGGTTGACCGCGTCAATGGCGTCTTGGTAGCTCGCCGCGGCGATCCCGTGAATCCACTTGTTTCTCTTACTGCGGACGTCGCCGATCGCCGTGCTGAGTTCCGGGGAGATCGTTCCAGCCAATGTCATGACCTCGACGATGATGGATGCGGTGAAATCGCGCCCAGCCCATTGGGCACGACGTTTCCTCGTGACGCTCAAACTATGAAGAGCCGCTTGAGTGCGGGTGTACTCGTCCCACAGAGACTCCAGGAGGGATTCGCAAGCCGTCCACGCTGTGGCGACCGCCAGTTCGAAGTCGTGGCCTTTGCAGGCGTTCAGGGCATGGTTGGTGAGAGCGACAAGCGCGAGAGACTTAGGATGCGGACTTTGAAGCACCGCGTCCAGTTGCTTACACGCGTGCTCAATGGTCGCTGCAGGGCACGTGCCGTGCCTTTCGGGGAACGGAAGCAGGATGCCTTGCCCCGGTATTGAGGGAAGGTGCGCCAACCCTGGACCTCCGTAGCCCTTCAACGGGTCGTCGAAGTGCACCAGGTCTTCGTGGGTCACCCGAAATCCGCCGTAGCTGATCTTGTCGAGTTCGACTGTCGCTGAATGCAGGCATAAGGCGAATGCGTTGATCACCTGAACTCGTTCTCGCATGGCTGAAATCGCAATGTGGAGAAAATCATCGTTAAAGTGGTCGTCTTCTTCTGTTGGAAGCAAAGCCTCAGGCCAGTTAGTGAAGTCGAAGCCGAGGAAACTCCCAGCCGTGACCTCGATATTCAGACCTGATTCTAGGGCCCACTGACCGACAGGCGAGAAGAAATCTCCATGCTTCATCGCAATAGTTGGGTACTTCAACCCTGGATCTCTGACAAGCCATCTCGTCTCTGGATAAGTTAGTCCGCTTCTCATCGACCTCATTGTTGTAATGCACTCCAAATCGTTATCGGTGAATCGCAAAAGCTAGCTCGAGCTGTCGTCGTCAACTGCGAGTTGCTCCGTTGCGGCTTCGAGTGTGGCCCTGCTGTGCTATCGCGCGGCGATCAGCTGCCGGTGATCTGACCGATCGCCGCGATCAGGGTCTTGCGGGTCGCGGCGGGCAGGTCGGCGGTGCGGGCGTCGATGCGGTCGGTGAAAGCGTTGTGGGCCTCGTGGGCCAGCGCGAGGCCCTCGTCGGTGAGGGTGATCTCGCAGGCGCGGCGGTCGGTGGCGTGCGGAGTACGGGCGACCAGGGAGCGTCGTTCCAGCCGGTCGACCATGCTGGTCAGGCTGGAGCGCTCAATGCTGAGGATGCGGCTGAGCTCCGTCATGCCGAGCTGCCCGCCGAGCAGTACGCAGAGCAGGTGCGCCTGCTGCGGAGTCAACCCGAGCGGGCGGCTGGTCTCGGCGTACAGGTCCTGCAGAGCGTGCATCAGGGTGACGAGGGAGCCGACCAGTTCCGTGTCACTCGCTGTCTTGGTGGCCACCCCTCCACTGTAGTCCGACGTGTGGACTGTTAGGACTTCTGATATTTAGTAGAGCTAGTATTTAGGTCTACTAAGTATCTCCCCAGGAGGCAACTGATGAACGTGCGGTTCGGCTATGGATCGCCCGCGGACGTACGCGCGGCGGCGGACGTCGTCCGGCTGGCCGAACAGGCCGATCGCGACGGGCTCGACCTCTTCTCGCTCTCGGACCACCCCTATCTCCCCAACCTGCTGGATGCCTACGCGACACTCGCCTTCCTGCTCGGCCGGACCACCCGGATCTCCGCGCTGGCGAACGTCACCAACCTCCCGCTCCGCCCCGCACCGATGCTCGCCCGTACCGCGTCCGCCCTGACCGCGATCTCCAACGGCAGGTTCGTGCTCGGCCTGGGCGCGGGCGGCGCGCCGGACCGGATCGCGACGATGGGGGTGACGACCAAGCGCCCGGCGGAGGCGGTCGAATCCTTCGAGCAGGCGATGATCCTGGTCCGCCGACTCTCCGGCGGCGGCCCGGCCGTCACCGACCCGTACTCCGGGGCGACCGCGCTCGCGCCGTCGCCGATCGAGGCTGCGCAGATCTGGACCGGCTCCGTCGGCCCGAAGTCGCTGGCCGCGACGGGCCGCCAGGCTGACGGCTGGATCCCAGGCCACGCCGCCGACTGGCTGAGCGAGCCTTATCGGACCTCCCGCGCGATCATCGACGAGGCGGCCCTGGCGGTCGGCCGCAAACCGGCCGATGTCGCCACCGTCTACAACTTCCCCGGCCGGATCACCCAGCAACCGCTGGCGAAAGTCCGCGATGACGAGGGCCGCTGGCTGGGCGGTTCCCCCGCCCAGTGGATCGAAGAACTCACTTCAGCCGTCCTCGACCACGACGCCGCCGGCTTCATCCTCTTCCCGACCGGCCCCGACCCCATCGACGTCACCCTGAGCCGCTGGTCCCAGGAGATCGTCCCCGCTGTCCGGGCCGCGATCGGCTGAGTGCTCAGCCGTTCAGGTCCGCCAGTTCGTCGCCGCGGTGAGGTCTGAGGGCACCTCGCGAGCTCACTTACTCCTCGATCGCCCCACCGACGTTGCGCAGATGCTCGCGGAACGTCAGTGATGGCCGCTTCTTCCGCTCGGCCAGGTACAGGTCGAACCGCACCTGTTCCCGCAGCGAAGTACCGGAGTGGATCAGCTCGGCCTGACGTCGTTCAGTCGCGTGAATCGTCTCCGCAAGATCCAGGAGTTCATCAGCACGGTCCGCCGGAATGAAGACGACCCCGTCCTCATCACCCAGTACTACGTCCTCCCGGGTGACCGTGAACTCCCCGACGGTCGCGGCCTGCAGCGCGTCCTCCGGCAGCGGATCCAGCCGCAGCGGACCGGTCGGCATCGCCCCGAGGCTGAAGACCGGCAGGCCGATCGCCTGGATGTCGACGGTGTCGCGGTGCAGTCCCCACACCACCAGCCCGGCTACCCCCGCTGCCTTGGCTTCGAGTGCCACCAGATCGCCGACGCACGCCTCGTCCAGCCGGCCGCCATTGTCGACCACGAGCACGTTGCCTTCCTCGGCTGACTCGAACGCCTCCAAGAAGAGGTCGACGCTGCCGACATGCCGCGCGGGCAGCACCCGGCCGGCGACCTTGCCGGGGGTGACCGGCCGCAGCGAGACGGTCCGGACCGGAAGCCCCGCCCGCAGGCAGGCGTCGGCGACATGAGCAGTGCTGAGGTTCTCGAACCGCTTCTGAAGGTCAGCCATTCCCTGACCTTAGTCAGAGAACCGCCACGCCACCAGGGAATTCACCGCTGAAGGAATCCGGCGATCTCCGGCAGGCCCGGCCGATAACCGTCAGTGGTGTCCACCGTCAGGCTGGGCACGTCGAGAGTCACCGGCTCGAACGCGTCGTGCCCGCGACGCCAGGCGTCGGCCGACCGGTGACCGTCCTCGTGAGCCTTGCGTAGCGGGTTGTCGGTGGCGCGGGCGGCGATCCGGGCGTGGGCCACCTCGGCCGGGACCGTGCAGTGGACGATGCGCACGTCGGCCAACCCGAGGAACGGGCTGAGACCTGGCCCCCAGACGCGATCCTGGAAGGCGGCCTCGGCGACCACGGTGCAGCCGCGTCCGATCAACAGGCCGACGACGTCGAAGAATGTCGCCAGCGTGCGCATGGTGAGCGGATCCGACGGCCCGGGGACGAAACCGGGCGTCGCGTGCGCCATCCCCTCCTTGATCTCGTCGCGGCAGATCGCCGGACAGCCGATCGCGGCGGCGATGCGATGGGCGAGCGTGGTCTTGCCGGAGCCCGGGGGACCACTGATCACGATGAGCATGGGCTTCGAAGACACCCACGGCACCTTAGTGCACCGTACTCCGCCGTCCGGAGCACCGGCATCTACTGCCGTCCCGGCCGGCCGCACCCAAGGCCACCTAGGTATCTGTAAGGGTCTGGTGGTATTCGGCCCACTCCGTGGGTATCGCTATCTAAGACGATATGTCTCATAAGTCAAGATCACCCATTAGCCTGAGTCCAAGTCGGCGAGGACGAAGGAGTCCCGAAATGAACAACGTGTACACCCACGGCCACCACGAATCCGTACTGCGCTCGCACAGTTGGCGCACCGCCGAGAACTCAGCCGGCTACCTGATTCCCCACCTTCGCCCGGGCCAGTCCCTGCTCGACATCGGCGCAGGCCCCGGCACCATCACCGCCGACCTCGCCCGCCTCGTCGAACCGGGTCGAACCACCGCCCTGGAAGCCAGCGAGACCGCCCTCGACATCACCCGGTCCACCTTCGCCAGCCTGGACGTCGAGGTCGACTTCGTCGTCGGCGACGTGCACCGGCTGGACCTCCCCGACGACTCGTACGACGTCGTCCACGCGCACCAGGTCCTGCAGCACGTGGCGGATCCCGTCCAGGCGCTCCGCGAGATGCGGCGGGTCTGCAAGCCGGGTGGCATCGTCGCGGCCAGGGATTCGGACTACGACGCGTTCACCTGGTTCCCGGCGATGCCCGAACTGGACGAGTGGATGACGCTCTACCAGCGGATGGCGCGCGCGAACAGCGGCGAGCCGGATGCCGGTCGGCGCCTACTGTCCTGGGCCCTGGCGGCCGGCTTCGAGCACGTCGAGGCAACCGCGAGCAACTGGACGTTCGCCAACCCGGAAGATCGCGCTTGGTGGGGTGGCATGTGGGCCGACCGCATCCTCGAGTCCGACCTCGCCCGCCAGGCGCTGGCCGGCGGAGTACCGGAGGAGGATCTGCGACGCATCTCCGCCGCCTGGCGTGCCTGGGCGGACACTCCGGACGGCTTCATCTCCCTGCTCCACGGCGAGATCCTCGCCACGGCCTGAATCAGCCGGAACGACGAGCAGACCCGGCCCGCTGCCGGGAGACCTCGTACAGAACCGCGGTCGCGGCGTTGGCTGCGTTGAGGGAACTGGCCGAGCCGGTCATCGGGATCCGGACCAGGTGATCGGCCAGTTCCTTCCAGGCGGTGCTCAGTCCTGAGGTCTCGTTGCCGATCAGCAGCAAGGTCGGCCCGGTGAGGTCGAAGTCGAAGATGTCGGCCTCGCCGTGCTCGTCCGTGCCGACGATGACGATCGGGGTCCCGAGCGCCCGCTGCGTCTCGACCCAGGTCATCACCTCGCGCTGGGACGGGACCCGGACCGCGGGCAGCGCGAACAGCGATCCCGTGCTCGCCCGCACCGACTTCGGGTCGTAGACGTCGGCGGCGTGACCGGTGACGATCAACCCGTGGGCACCGAAGGCGTCGGCGGACCGGATGATCGAGCCGATGTTGCCGGGTCCCGTCGGCCGGTCGAAGACGACGCCGAGGAAGTCCGGTCCGACCTCGATCCGGTCGAGGTCGTCCGCGGGCATCTCCACCACCGCGACGACTTCGGGCTCGTCCTTCTCGCCGAGCTCGGCCAGGAGTTCAGGTGCCATGCTGACCCGCTCGGTTTCCCGCTGGGTCTGCAGCAGATCCTGGGCCCACCGCGACAGCGGCCGATCCGAGTCGTGGATCAGTGCGCGCAGCGTCCACCCGTGCTCCACGGCCAGGCTGATCGGCCGCACCCCCTGGACCAGGAACTCGCCGGCTCGCAGCCGCTTGTTCCGGTTCGAGAGCAGCGCGTGCCATACCTGGAACCGCGCGTTGCGGCTACCGATCCGCTGTACCGCGGCCATCAACCCTCCGTGAACTCGCCCGAACGACTCCCCACAGTACGAGGCTCGGCAGCCAGACCAGCAGGAGCCACGGCAGCCACCACCAGGAGTTCCCGGACGAGAGCTTCGGTTGCTCGACGGCCACGAAGGGCCGAGCAGTCGCCGACCAGGCCAGAAAGGCGTCTCCGATAGGTACCAGTCCCAGCGCATACCGCTTGGTGTTCAGGCCGGTGATCGGCCCACCGAGCAGTTCACCTTCGCGGCCGAGCACGGTCGCCAGCGAGTCGTTCTGAACTCTCGCGGCGCCCAGCGTAACAGCCGTCGCCGACAAGCTGACCCCGAACACCAGCGGCCCCGAGTCGACGTCACCACTCCCGTCGACCCCCTCGGGTGAACTCCGTGGTGTCGCGGGAGTCGGCCGGCTGCAGAGCCAGTACTGCGCCGCGGAGCCAGTTGGTCCAGCCGGCGTGGAATACGCCGTACCGGGGTGTCAGGGCGGGGTCGAAGGGCGCAGTACCGGCTGGTGATTGCACTCGGTCCAGGGACCAGCGGGCCTCGCGCAGGGCGTCCTCAGTACGGGCTGGTTCGGCGAGGCCGACCTGGACCCAGGTGAGGCCGTAGAGCACGTTGAGGAAGAAGTAGCCCTCGGGGAACAGCCGCTGGGCGTCGTGATCGGCCCCTCCTTCGATCGCTCCGCGGAGGAAGCGCAACTGCTTCACCGCGCTGTCCTCCGGGTCGGCCCGGGGGAGGACCAAGCGCGCGGTCGCGACGAGTGAATCCAAGGTGGCAAGGACGGCGACGCCCACCAGCAACTTGCGCAGCATGCTGTACTCCCGGACGTCGGTTCTGCTGCTGGAACCGTAGAACGTCGCGAAGGTCAGACCACGGAACCGGTCAGGCCGGCACGAGGTGTGCCGGGTGCAGGGCGGTTGCGAAGCGGTCGGGGAAGGCGCGGGCCAAGGCGGCCGCCCGGCTCGTCACGCCGAGCCGGCTGTGGATGTTCTCCATGTGTTTGCGGACCGTGCCCTCGGCGACACCCAGCCGGCGAGCGATCTGCCCGTTGGTGTGGCCGAGCGCGACCAGTTGCAGCAGTTGCCACTGGCGCTCGGTCAGGTCGGGGATGCCGCGGCGCTGCCGCTCGACCCGGAGGTGGATGGCGTAGAGGTGCGGCCGGAGCAGCAGGAAGATCGACCGGTCCCGCTCGGAGAAGGTGGGGCCGCTCTGCCGGAAGGCAACGAGCCGGAGCGTCCGGCCGGGGCCGCCCGGCAGAGTGAGCAGCATGCTGTGCTGCAGCCGGTCGGCATCGTCGAGGTAGAACGGGGTCGCCCGCCACTCGCGGGCCGAGTAGAAGTCCGACCGCATCGTCACGCCGCGCAGATCGCCCGACCGTTCCGGATAGCTGCACGGGCTTTGCCAGTAGTGCTGCCAGAAGGGATCGTCGGCGGGATCGTCGAAACCGTCGGCGAGGGTGAGTTCGTCACCGTCGTCCCGCGCGTCCATCAGGAAGGTGGTCCGCTGCTGAGCGGATTCGAGATCGTGCCAGGACAACTCGTCGCACCGGACCAGTGCACGGATCCGGTGCAGCACCCACCACGGAAGCCCGACCGAAGGACCGGAGTCGGCCGGGTCGGGCCCGCCTTCCTCCGCGATCGTGCTTCCAGCAGTCGCGACGATGTCCACCATCGTCTGCAGGTCGTCCTCGCTCAGCGCGATCGGCGTACCGGCCATGTCATCACCTTCCCCCGACCGCCAAGGTAGTCCCGAATCCGCGGCCGGGCCATACGCAGAACGTCGTATCGTCCGGCGGCCCCAGCGCGAGCACGCTGGCTGGCAGGCCGGTGATCGACCAGCGATACCGGCCGTCCAGGGGAGGAACGGAAATGTCTTGTTCTACAGGCCGGAGAAAGCTCGCGGCGCTGGCTGCCTGTATTGGTCTGCTGACGGCAGGTGGTCTGTTGTCGGCGGGCTCGGCAGTCGCGACGAAACCAGAACCGGTATCGGCCGCGCCGGTGCTGGACTGGAGCCGTTGGGCGGCCCAGGCCATCGTCGTCGGTCGTCCACCGGCGTCGTCCGAGGTGCTGATCGGCATCGTCCACGTGGCGATCGCGGACACCGTCGCGGGCCTCGGCCACGGCCGGCCGTTCCTGGTGGACGTCCGGGACGACCGCTTGGCCTCGGCTCGTGCCGCCGTGGCGACAGCGGCGTACGACGTACTGCGGGCGCGGGTGCCGGGGCAGCAGACGTTCCTCGATGCGACGTACGGCGAGTACCTGGCCGCAGTGCGGGACGGTGACGCGAAGACGCGCGGGGTGCGGTTGGGGCAGAAGGTGGCGGCCGCAGTACTGGCTTGGCGTGCGAACGACGGCATGGCGAATCAGGTGCCCTACGTGCAGCCGCCGGCCGGGCCTGGAGTCTGGGAGCCGACCGCGGTGACACCGCCGGTCGACATTGTTCTGACCCAGGTCAAGCCGTTGGTCCTGCGGTCGAGCACGCAGTTCCGGCCTGCTGGTCCGGACCCGTTGACCAGCAGGCGGTATGCCCGCGACGTCGCCGAGGTCGCCGCGGTGGGGCGGGTCGACAGTGCGGTACGGACTGAGAAGCAGACGGAGACTGTCCGCTTCTGGACGGACAACGCCGCCCAGTGGACCCGGGCGCTGACTGCGCTCGCGGAGACCAGGCAATTGTCGATCGGCGCAGCCGCCCGGATGTTGCTCCGGGTGCATGTCTCGGCCGCCGACTCACTGATCACGTGCTGGGCGGCCAAGTTCCACTTCACCAGTTGGCGGCCGGTGCACGCGATCCAGCGCGGCGACACCGACGGCAATCCGCGGACCGGCACGGACCCGACGTGGAGCCCGCTGCTCGCGGCGAACCACCCGGAGTATCCGTCGGGCCACTCCTGCTTCACCAACGCGGTCACGACGGCGCTCCAGTCGTACTTCCACACCGATCGGGTGCGGCTCGTCATCAGCAGCACGGTCACGGGGACCACCCGGAGCTATGACCGGCTGTCGGATGTTGGCGCCGACGTACGGGAAGCGCGGATCCTGTCCGGGCTGCACTTCCGGCACGCCATGCTCGACGGCGAGGTACTGGGCCGCGGCGTCAGCCACTGGGTCGCCGATCACCTGCGCGCCGCCCGCTGACGGCCGGCCGCTCGGCGACAGCCTGCTCTGGATCAGTCGACGGTCTGGAGCAGGCCGAGCGAGTTGCCGTCCTTGTCCGTCGTGGTGGTCAGCCGCTGGCGACCACCGGCGACCACCTGAGGATCGGCGGTGCGGATGCCCTTCGCGGTGAGTTCGGTGCGCGCGGCGTCGAGGTCGTCGACGGTGAAGTTGACCGCGGTCCGGCCGGCCCGCTCCGGGGCGTGGAATACCTGCACGATGCCGAGGTCGCTCAGGTGCCACTCGGCCAGGCAGTCCATCGGCCGGGTGTCGGCGGGGCGGCCGAAGAACGACTCGTACCAGTCACAGGCCGGGTCGAAATCCGCGACGGGAATCACTGCGAGTACTGCCTTCATCGTCACTTCCTCATCACCTTTCGGGCGGTTACCTCCAAGGTCGGTGCCCCGAACCTGTTCGTTGCATGCCTCGGCCGGTCAGCGCACGACTCGGCCGAGGAAGTCGGCGGGCACCTGACCCGAGGACCGGATCAGGTCAGGTCAGCTCTCGAGCAGAACCCGGACGTCCCAGGCGCCGAGACTCAGCTTCTCGCCGGCGCCGACAGCCGTCCCGTCGAGGACATCGCGGTGGGCGCCGGGCAGATCGAGGTCGGCAGGTTCCCAGGACCAGTTGTGCACGAAGCGCAGCCGGCGCCCGTCTCTGGCGGTTCCACTGGTCACGGTCACGCCGGCCGGGACCTCCTGTCTGTTCCGGGGAGCGATCCACCGGAACAGCGCGGTGGCGAGCTCCGGATCGGGCACTGTGCCGACGTAGGTGATCCGTCCCTTGCGATGGACCCGCGTGGTCACCGCCGCCCACCGGCCGAAGTGTGGATGCTCATACCTGGCGAGCACCTCGGCATCCGTCACCTGAAGCCCATCAGCCCAGCGCGTGCCGGCCGCGGCAGCCGGGAGCTCGAGCGGTGAGTCGACAGCCCGGACCGGCAGGTCGGTACTGAGGTTGCTGTACTCGTCGTACCAGACCCCCGCGGCCTCGGAGAGCCTCGCCGGCATCACCGCCGTGCGCGCGCGAGCCAACTCGTCGCCGTACGCCGTGCGCGGACCGACGACGAGGTGGCCGCCTGCAGCGGCGTAGTCGACCAGCAGATCCAGTACCGCGTCATCGGCGATGTAGAGCCCGGGCACGACCAGCACCGGGTGCTGTGCGACCAGTTCGTGGGCAGAGCCGGTGAACTGCCCGGTGTGCAGGAGGCGCACCTGTAGTCCGGCATCGAAAGCACCACGGTAGAAGGGATCGAAGAGCCCCTGGTACGACCGGTCGTCCGGGCTGCCGTCGTCGTGGGAGAGCGCCGGATACTTCTGCATCAACCACTTGGTCGGCAAGGAGTACAGCATGGTGATGTCGGCGTCCGGGATCACCCCCGCGACGAGCTCACCCGCCGCCTCCAGTTCGGCCCCCAGCCGCGCGAGTTCGGCATAAGTCCGTCCCGGCCGTCCGCTGTGCGGGATCACCCCGCCCCAGTAGGTCTCGGCACCGAAGTGCAGCGTGTGCCAGTGCCAGTACTCGATCATGCTCGCGCCGCGCGAGATCAGCGCCCAGGCGGCCTGCCGCCACTGCCCGTCGTACCCCGGCCGGTTGTCCCACGGATAGCCGATCGACTGCGCGTTCGTCTCGGTGACCAGGAACGGTTCCTGCCGGGACGAGAACATCCGGTCGGCGCTGAGGTAGAGCGCCCAGGTGCCGTTCGTCGTCCAGTGCTGTCGGCCATCCCCGTTGGACGGGAGCATCAACCCGTCCTGCATCGCGTAGTACGGATTTCCGGCGGTGACGTCGAGCCGGCTGGTCAGAGCGTCGTCCTCGATCGCCGGCCGCTCATAGGAGATACAGGTGGTGACGAACTGGTCGTCCCGCGCGTACTCGCGGACGATGTCGGCCTGCCAGCCGATGAACTCGGTCGTCTGGGCCGCCTGGAACCGGCGCCAGGCCAGGTCGTACTGCGGCTGCACGTTGCCGTCCGGGGTCCACAGATCCGCCCAGTCGGACAGCCGGTGGGACCAGTAGACCAGTCCCCATTCGCGGTTCAGCGTCTCCACGTCGCCGTAGCTGTGGCGCAGGTGGTCGACGAAGCGCTGGAACACGCCGTGGTTGTGGAACAGTTCGTTGCCCGGCTCGTTGTCGACCTGGAAGCCGATCACCGCCGGATGGCCGGCGTACCGGGCGACGATCGCGCGGATCACCCGCTCGGCGTGGAAGCGGAATCCCGGATGGGTGAAGTCGACCTCCTGGCGGGCTCCCCACGGGATCCGCTGACCGGTACGCCGCTCGCCGGCGATCTCCGGGTAGAGGCGGACGAGCCACGGCGGTACGGCGTACGTCGGCGTACCGAGCAGCACCGCGATGCCGCGAGCGTGGGCGCCGTCGAGCACCGGCTGCAGCCAGTCGAGGTCGAACCGCCCGTTCTCCGGCTCCCAGGTCGACCAGACGGATTCGCCCACCCGGATGACCGAGAAGTGGGCCTCGGCCATCAGGTCGAGATCTTCGTCCAGCCGCTCGCGAGGCTGGTACTCATGGTAATAGGCGGCGCCGAAGAGGACACGATGATGCACGGCGATCTCCAATGGGATAAGGGGTTTCAGTCCTTGACGCTGCCGGCGGACAGCCCGGACTGCCAGTAGCGCTGCAGCAGCAGGAACGCCGCGATCAACGGGATCACCGACAGCAGGGACCCGGTGACCACCGACGACAGCAGCTCGCCGGTCGATCCGCCGCCGCCGACGGACTGCGACGACCAGGCGGCCAGGCCGACCGTGACCGGGTAGAGCTTGGGATTGTTGAGCATGATGAGCGGCAGGAAGTAGTTGTTCCAGGTCGCCACCAGCGTGAACAGCAGGACCGTCACGAAACCCGGTGCCAGCATCCGCAGCGCGACCTGGAAGAAGATCCGGAACTCGCTCGCGCCGTCGATGCGGGCCGCCTCGATGATCCCGTCCGGGATCGCGTCCTGGGCGTAGATCCGCATCAGGTACAGGCCGAACGGGCTGACCAGCGAGGGCAGGATGATGGCCCAGGGAGTGTTCACCAGCCCGACCTTGCTGAACAGCAGATACGTCGGGATGGCGAGCGCCGTGGTCGGCACCATGATCGAGCCCAGCACCAGCGCGAACATCGCCCCGTTGCCGCGGAAGCGGTACTTGGCGAAGCCGTAGCCGCCGAGCGCGCACAGGAAGGCCGCGCCACCGGCGCTGACGACCGAGTAGAAGATGGTGTTGCCCATCCAGCGGGCGTAGACCCCGCCGTCGTAGGTGACGGTCTGGCGGATGTTGGACAGCAGCGAGAAGTCGTCGCTGAACCACAACCCGAAGCTGGCGAACAGGTCCCCGGTGGTCTTGGTCGAGGCGACGAACAGCCAGAAGAGCGGCAGCACGAAGTAGATCAGCAACGCGAGCATGCCGAGCGTGAGCACGGTGCTGCGCCGGTCGCTCAACGGCTTGTGTCTGTGCCCGGCCGTGACGTCGGCCGGACGCGCGGTGCGCGTGGCGATCGTGGTCATGACCTGCTCCTCCGGCCGGCGACGAACAGGACGGCGTACGACGCGACGATGATCACCAGGCCGAGCAGGAACGAGACCGCCGCGGCGTAGTTGACCTCCTGGCCGGTGAAGGCCAGCGTGTACGCGTACAGGTTGGGCGTGTAGGCACTGTCGATGACGCTCGGCGCGAGCCGCTGGAGCAGGTTCGGCTCAGCGAACAACTGGAAGCTGCCGATCACCGAGAAGATCAGGCAGAGCAGCAGGGCCGGCCGGACCGCCGGGATCTTGATGCTCCACGCCGTCCGCCAGGGCCCGGCACCGTCCACCGCCGCCGCTTCGTAGAGCTCGCCGGGGATCGCTCGCAGCGCGGCGTACAGGATGATCATGTTGTAGCCGGTGAACTCCCAGGTGACGATGTTCGCCATCGAGCCGAGCATCCAGGAGTCGCTGAGGAACGGCGGCACGGCCGCGCCCACCTTCTCGGCGAGCTGCGCGAACGGGCCGAAGTCCGGCCCGTACAGGTAGCCCCACATCAGCGCGGCGACCACGCTCGGCACGGCGTACGGCAGGAAGATGCCGAGCCGGAACACCTTGGACAGGCGCAGCAGCCCGCTGTCGATGGCAAGGGCCGCGAGCAACGAGACGACGAGCATGATCGGCACCTGGAAGAGGAAGAAGCGGGCGACCCGCAGCACACCCTCCAGCAGCCGGTCGTCGCCGAGCGCCCGCGTGTAGTTGTCCAGGCCGGCGAAGACCGTGCCGCCGATCAGCCGGTCCTGGAACAGGCTCAGGTACGCCGCGTACGCCAGCGGCACCACCAGCATGGCGAGGAACACCACCATGAACGGCGCGACGAACAGGTAGCCGCTGGCGGCGGGCGTGGTGCCGCCCCGCCGCCTGCCGGACGTGGTCGCCGTGCTCATTGGTTGACCTTGAAGCCCTGGTTCTTGGCGTAGTCGGTGGTACGCGACTGCCACTGGTCGAGGGCCGCGTTCGGGTCGGACTTGTTCGCGAAGGACTTGCCGACGGTCTCGTCCCAGTCGTTCACCGCCTGGTCCAGGAACGGCGGCCACTGGAACTCGGTGTCGACGGTGTCGCTGATCCCGGAGAACACCTGGTTCACCGTCTGGCCGCCGAAGAAGGCCGGCTTCTGCTGGACGAACTCGGGATCCGCGAGCAGGGCCTTGGTCGCCGGGAACAGGAACTGCTCGGTGGCGAACATCTTGGTGGACTCGGGGTCGGTGTTGAGGAACTCGGCCAGCTTCGCCGCCGCGATCGCGTTCTTGCTGCCCTTGACCACCGCGGTGGTCGAGCCACCCCAGTTGCCCGAAACCTGCTTGCTCGCGTCCCACTGCGGGAGCGGAGCCGCGCGCCACTTGCCACTGGTCGACTTGGCACTGCCGGACAGGAAGACCGGCCCCCAGGCAGCGGTCAGCCAGGTGGCGTACTGCCCGCGGTTCAGCGCCTGGTACCACTGATCGGTGAAGTCGGGATCGGCCGAGACCGAGCCGTCCTTGAGCAGGTCGCCCCAGTAGGTGCCGAGCTTCTTCGCCGTGTCGTCGTTGAGATTCACCTTCACGGAGTCGGCGGCGGTCGTCATGAACGGCTTGCCGCCCGCCTGCCAGAGCAGGCCCATCCACACGCCGGCCTGGTTCGAGGCGAGGTTCGTCATCGAGACCTTGGGGTCGGCCGCGTGCAGCTTCCTGGCCGAGGCCGCGAACTCGTCCCAGGTCTTCGGCGGGGTGATCCCGTGCTTGTCGAAGATGTCCTTGCGGTACAGCATTCCCATCGGTCCGGTGTCCTGGGGAATGCCCCAGACCTGCCCGCCGGTGCCACTGACCTGCTTCCAGGTCCAGTCGACGAACTTGTCCTTCAGGCCGGCCGACAGATACGGGCGCAGGTCCAGCAGGCTGTCGGTGATGGAGAAGGTCGGGATGTACTGGAACTCGATCTGTACCGCGTCGGGCGCGCCGGTGCCGGCCTTCAACGCCGTCCGGAGCTTGGTGTACTGCGGTTCGCCCTGCCCGGCGTTGACCACCTTCACCTTGATCGCCGGGTACTTCTTCTGGAACAGGTCGACCTCCTTCTGGATGTTGGGCACCCAGGTCCAGAAGGTCAGCTCGGTCGGGGTGGTCATGGCTTTGTCGATGTCGGCCTGGCTGGTGGCCGGGGCGGACTGGGGCGTGTCCGCGGCATCGCCGCCTCCGCCGCAGGCGGCCAGGGCAAGGGTGGCGGCAAGGAACAGGGCCGTGGTGTGCAGAGCACGGGAACGGCCGGTCGAACGCTGGAAGCGGATCACGGCGGAACTCCTTCGGTGGCATGGCCGGTACACCGTCGGGCCGGAAGGCCGGACGGCGGTGGGGGTCACCGGGGTGACCGTTACCTCGTCGGCGTGCTTTTCTTCGGCGTACGTGGCGATCGGGGAGCGCCGGAGCGACGGCGGGTGCTCGGTGGGATCGCGGTGGACTGGCGGACGACGAGCCGGAACGAGAGTGGATCCGGCTCTGGTGAGTGGGCGCCGGTGGGCGCCTCGATCTCCTGGACGAGTCTGGCGAGTCCGTCGGCGGCGAAGGCGTCGAAATCCTGCGGGATCGTGGTCAGCGGAGGGGACAGGTACTCGGCGGACGGGATGTCGTCGAAGCCGACGATGCTGATCTCGTCCGGGACGGAGCGACCGGCCTCGGTCAGCGCCCGCATCAGGCCGATGGACATGTCGTCGTTGGCGACGAAGACCGCCGTCACGTCCGGGTCGGCCGCCAGCTTCCGGCCGGCCTGATAACCGGACGCCGGCGTCCAGTCACCTTCGAGAACAGGGGGTTCCGCCGCTCCGGCGGCGGCCAGGGCCTGCCGCCAGCCGTCGAGCCGATCGCGGGCGGCCCACCATCGTTGCGGTCCCGCGATGTGCCAGACCGTTCGGTGCCCCAGCGAGAGCAGATGCTCGGTCGCGGTCCGGCCGGCGGCGACGCCGTCGCCGCCGGTGGTCAGGATCGGCTCCGCCTGCAGGCCGGGGAACCGCCCGAAGCTGAGCACCGGAAGGTCGATCTTCAGCGGAGTGTCGTCGCCCTCGTCGATCGGCTCGGACAGCACGATGCCGTCGACTCCTTGCTCGATCAGATGATCCACGGCGCCCGCGACGCCACCGGGGTCGTCCTCGATCGTGTTCACGACGCTCAGCGAGTAGCCCGTGCTCCTGGTGGCCCGCTCGAGCGCGACCAGCAACGTCGACGGCCCGTACAGCGCCGTACCGAGGGAGACCAGCCCGATCCGCCGAGTGCGGCCGGAGTTCAGCGCGCGGGCGACGTTGTTCCGCCGGTAGCCGAGTTCCTCCACCGCGCGCAGGACGCGGTCGCGGACCTCGTCCTTCACATACGGCTCGCCGTTCAGCACCCGGGAAACGGTCTTCTGGGAGACGCCCGCCAACCGGGCGACATCCGTGCTCCCGGGCCGGCGCGTGCGAGCGGCGCCGGTGGGCTGCGGGGGTGTCGCGTCGGCCATGGGTCGGTCCTCGGAGGTGGCGGGAGCGGGCTTCTGACTGCGTAGTCAGAAGAATGTTGTCTACGTAGTCAGAGATCAAGAGCGAGTCGTCGGAGATCGCCGGGCGTTACCCGAATGTTACGGTCGCGCATGAAGATTCAGTCGCTGCTCGGTGACCTGACGCTGGCGGAGAAGGCGTCTCTGGTCAGGGGATCGGGCTTCTGGCACACGCAGGGGATCGAGCGGCTCGGGGTCCCGCGGGTGATGGTGACCGATGGGCCGCACGGGCTGCGCAAGGCCAACGACGCGGACCATGTGGGGTTGTCCGACAGCGTCCCCGCGACCTGCTTCCCGACCGCCGCGGCGCTGGCTTCGTCCTTCGACGTCGACCTGCTCTACCGGGTGGGCGAGGCGTTGGGGCGTGAGTGCCGGGCGGAGCAGGTCGGAGTACTGCTCGGGCCTGGCGTGAACATCAAGCGGTCGCCGTTGTGCGGCCGGAACTTCGAGTACTTCTCCGAGGATCCGCTGGTCGCCGGGGTCTTGGCGACGGCGATGGTTCGCGGGGTACAGAGCCAAGGAGTCGGTACGTCGCTCAAGCACTTCGCGGCCAACAACCAGGAGACCGACCGGCTGCGGGTCAGTGCCGAGGTCGACGAGCGGACGCTGCGGGAGATCTACCTGCCGGCGTTCGAACGAGTGGTCACCGAGGCGCGGCCGTGGACCGTCATGTGTGCCTACAACAAGGTCAACGGCACCTACGCCTCCCAGAACCGGTGGCTCCTCACCGAGGTGCTCCGTGACGAGTGGGGCTTCGATGGGCTGGTCGTTTCGGACTGGGGTGCCGTGCAGGACCGGGTGCCCGCGTTGGCGGCCGGGCTCGACCTGGAGATGCCGCCGGACCTTCAGCGCAGCGACGCCCAGATCGTCGGCGCGGTGGAAGACGGAACCCTCGACGAGAGCCAACTCGACGCCGCGGTTGCCCGAGTCCTCGACCTGGTCGCGAAGGCGACCGACGCGGGTGACGGCAGCGATGTCGATCACGAGGCTCATCACGCGCTGGCCCGGGCAGCGGCCGCGGAGTGCGTCGTGTTGTTGCGCAACGATGACCACATCCTGCCGTTGGCGCCTCCGCCAGGGAGCACCGTCGCTGTCATCGGGGAGTTCGCCCGGACGCCGCGCTACCAGGGTGCCGGCAGTTCGCAGGTGAATCCGACGCGGATCGAGACTGCTGTCGACAATCTCACCAGTGCTCTCGAGAGCGTGGAGTTCGCTGCCGGATTCGGGCTCGAGACGACCGCCGACGACGAGCGACTGGCTGAGGAGGCGGTTGAGTTGGCTGGGCGGGCCGACAGTGTCGTCGCCTTCCTGGGGCTTCCGGCCAGTCACGAGTCCGAGGGGTTCGATCGCGACCACATGCATCTTCCGGAGTCGCAGACCGCCCTGGTGGCGCGGTTGGCGGCGGCGAATCCTCGCCTGGTGGTGGTCCTGGCCAACGGGTCGGCGATCCGGCTCGACGGCTGGGAGCATCACGCCAAGGCAGTGGTCGAGACGTGGCTTACCGGCCAGGCCGCGGGCGGCGCGATCGCCGACATCCTGCTCGGTACTGCGAACCCGTCCGGACGGCTGGCCGAGACGTTGCCACTTCGCCTGGAGGACAACCCGTCGTACCTGAACTTCCCCGGCCACTCCGGTCGCGTGCGGTACGGCGAGGGCGTGTTCGTCGGCTATCGCGGGTACGACGCGCTGAAGCGCGAGGTGAGCTACCCGTTCGGGCACGGGCTCTCCTACACGACCTTCGACTACAGCGACCTCGTGGTGGAGCAGTCCGGGAGTCACGCCGACGGCGACCTGGCCATCACCGTCAAGTGCACGGTGACGAACACCGGCCGGCGCAAGGGCAAGGAGGTCGTCCAGTTGTACGTGGGTGATCCCGAGGCGTCGGTGCCGCGGCCGGAGCGGGAGTTGAAGGGGTTCGCCAAGGTCGAACTCGAGCCGGGGGAGTCCGTTGAGGTCGGCTTCACGCTGGGCGGCCGCGAGCTGTCCTTCTGGTCTGAGTTGACGCACGGGTGGGCGCTCGAGGCGGGCCGGTTCGACTTCAGCGTCGGGGCTTCGTCCAGGGATCTGCGGCTCACCGCGTCCCTCGAGGTCGACGCGCCGCCGGTGGCTGCTCCGCTCAATGAGATGTCGACCTTGGAGGAATGGCTGGCCGATCCGGTCGGCGGACCCTTGCTACTGGCAACCATCCACGCAGGGGAGGAGGCGGGTGCCGGGATCGCCGAAGGCGGGGCGACGGGCGGGGTGCTGGCCGATGCGGAGATGCTTCGGGTGATCGGCAACTTCCCGCTCAGGTCGTTGTGCGCCTTCCCGGGCATGGCGCTCGACCACGCGACACTCGACTCGCTGCTCGGCCGGCTAGGTGCCCAGCGTTGACTCCCGGGTGATCAGCCGCGTCGGCAGTTCGAGCAGACCAGGGCTCGGCGTACCGGCGATCGCGCTCAGCAGCAGTTGCGCGGTACGGCGGCCGAGTTCTTCCAGTTCCAGGTCGACGGTGGTGAGGGGCGGGCGGCTCGCCAGCGCCATCACGCTCCAGTTGTCGCAGCCGGTGACGGCGATGTCGTCGGGGACCGAGCGGCCGAGTTCGCGGAGCCGGTCGCAGACCCCGCGGGCGATCTGGTCGCTGCCGCAGGAGATGGCGTCGACCTCGCTCTCGGAGCGGAGCAGCAGGTCGACCGCGTGCCGGCCCCAGCGCTCACTCCACTCGCCGTGCATCGGCTCACCGACCAGCGCGTCCGCGGCGGTCTCGACCGTCGCCGCCGCGCGAGTCTGCGCACTGCGGTGGCTCGCGGGCCCGGTCACGTGCGCGATCCGCCGCCGCCCGAGGCTGAGCAGATGCCGCACCGTCGACGCGGCGCCGCCGTGGTCGTCGGCGATCACCGACATGTCGTCCGGATCGGTCGACGCGCTGAACGCATAGACGACCGGAATCGGTACGTCGATCGGCTCGCGTGGCTCGGTCCGCCGGCCGGTCACGATGATCCCGTCGACCCGGCGCGACACCAGGGAGCGGAGGTAGTGCTGCTCGCGGAGCGGATCGTCGCGGGTGTCGCAGAGCACGAGCGCCATCTCGCCGGCGCTGAGCGCGTCCTCGGCGCCGAGCATGATCGGGATGCTGAACCGGCCGGAGCTGTCGGTGGTGATCAGGCCCACCGTGTAGCTGCGCCCGGAGGAGAGCGCCCGGCCACGGCTGTCGGGTGTGAAGCCGAGTTGCTCGGCGGCCCGCCGGACCCGTTCGCGGGTCTCCTCGCGGAGTTGGCCGGTGTCGTTCAGCGCCTTCGACGCCGTGCTGGTGGAAACCCCGGCCAGCGCGGCCACGTCGGTGATCCGTGGCAACGACGGTCCCCGTGACACCATCCGGCAACTCCCTTTCCGAGATTTCTGCGGCTAGGTCGTACGGTACCCCACCCGGCCGCCGGATTCGGCGGATTTCGCCAGCTCTGAGGGGTTGACCGGGCGACAGAACCTCTCTACGTTCAGTCAGGAAAACGTGTTCCGGATTTTCCGTCACAGCCCAGGAGCCGCTGATGAACACCACCTCGCAGGCAACCCACCCAGCTACCACCGGAAAGAGCCCGGCAGCCGGCCGGACCGGCAGGTGGCAGGCGGTGGGGGTCGGCCAAGCGACGATCGCCGGCGGGTTCTGGGCGACCAGGCAGAGCAGGAACGGGGAGCGGGCGATTCCGGCCGGGCAGGACCAACTGGAGGCCGCGGGGAACCTGCAGAACCTCCGGCTGGCCGCCGGGATCGGGGAAGGCGAGGCGATCGGACCGGTCTTCGCGGACTCCGATGTCTACAAGTGGCTGGAGGCCGTGGCCTGGGAATACGGCCGGAATCCCTCGGACGAGATGCTCAAGCGGCAGCGCGAACTGACCGCGGTGGTAGCGGCGGCGCAGCGGGAGGACGGCTACCTCGACTCGGTGGTGCAGCTTCGGTACGGCGACGAAGGGCGCTACCAGCAGCTCGTCTGGAGCCACGAGCACTACTGCGCGGGCCACCTGATCCAGGCGGCGGTCGCGCAGGTCCGGTGCACGGGGGATCGCGAACTGCTCGAGGTCGCGATGAAGCTGGCGGACCACCTGGTGGCGACCTTCGGCGACGGCGACGGGCAAACCGTGGATGTGGACGGGCACCCGGTGATCGAGATGGCCCTGGTCGAGCTCTACCGCGAGACCGGAAAGCAGGACTACCTCGACCTGGCGAAGTGGTTCGTGGAAGCCCGTGGTCACGGCATCATCGCGAACCACGGCCACGAGCCGGCGTACTTCTCCGACCGGCTTCCCGTCCGAGAGGCCGGCACCGTGGAAGGGCACGCGGTACGGGCGGTGTATCTGGCGGCCGGTGCGACAGATGTGGCGGTCGAGACCGGCGACGAGGAACTCCTTGCCGCGTTGAAGAAGCAGTTCGAGCACATGTGGTCGACCAAGACCTACGTGACCGGCGGACTCGGCGCGCGCTGGGAAGGCGAGGCGTTCGGGGACGAGTACGAGCTGCCGCCGGACCGCGCGTACGCCGAGACGTGCGCGGCGATCGGCGGCATCCAGTGGGCCTGGCGGATGCTCCTGGCGACGGGCGATCCGCAGTACGGGGATGCCATCGAGCGGATGCTCTACAACGGGTTCCTCGCGGGCGTTTCGCTCAGCGGCAGCGAGTACTTCTACGTGAACCCGCTCCAGCTCCGAGGCGCCGCGCATCCCGACAACAACCGCAGCCCGGCGCACGGCAGGCGCGGCTGGTTCGACTGCGCGTGCTGCCCGCCCAACATCATGCGCACCCTCTCGAGCCTCGACGGGTATCTCGCCAGCACCAGTGCCGACGGCGTCCAGCTCCACCAGTACGCCGAGGGCACGGTGGCAGCAGGCGAGGTCGCGCTGAAGGTGGAGACGAACTATCCGTGGGCAGGCGCGGTCCGGATCACGGTGGAGCAGACGACGGATGGGCCGTGGGCGCTGGAACTGCGCATCCCGGGGTGGGCCGAGGGCGCGACGGTCAACGGCGACGAGGCGACGGCCGGCTATCACCGGATCGAGCGGAGCTGGACCGCGGGCGACGTCGTCGAGCTGCAGTTGCCACTGGCAACGAGGGTGGTGGGTTCGGATCCTCGGGTCGACGCAACTCGCGGATGTGTCGCTCTCGAGCGGGGACCGCTGGTCTACGCGGTCGAGCAGGTCGATCAGCAGGCTGATGTCGATGATCTGCACCTGTTGCCCGACGCAGCGGTTGCCGAGAGCCACGATCCGGGTCTTCTGGAGGGTGTCACCAAGCTGACGGCCAAGGGTCGCGTCGGTACCGGACACCGAGCAGGCTGGCCGTTCGAGCCCGATGCTGAAGACCGAGTCGGCGCCGAGGTCGACGTCACCGCCATCCCGTACTACGCCTGGGCGAACCGTGAGATCGGTGCCCTGCGCGTCTGGCTCCCGCGCGGCTGATCATGCCGGCCAAGGCGGAGTTCCCGGCGGCAAGAGCAAAGGCTCCAGCGCTGAGTCGGCGCGGGTTCCTCGGTGCCGCGGCGGCTGTGGTGCTTTCGGGCTGCAGTTCGGTGCTGCCCGAGCCGGATATCAACGCGGCCGGGTTCGGCGAGGAGGCGACCGGCACGGTGCGGGTCTGGTGCCGGGCCGCGACGCAGAGCGGGTTGACCGCGCTGGTGGAGAAGTTCAACGCGTCCCAGGACCGGCTCACCGTCGAGCTGACGCCGGTCCTGGACGCGCAGTACGTGACCAAGCTGGCGACCGCGATCCGCGGCCGGAGCGTGCCGGACCTGGTGGACATCGACGACATCAACTCGATGCTGTTCATCTACCGCGACGCCTTCACCGACCTCACCGATCCGCTGCAGGCGCTGGACTTCCGGGACAAGCTCAGCCCGGGCCACCTGCGGCTGGCCACCAAGGCCGACCGCGTGTACGGCGTACCGTATCTGGCCGACAACTCGATGTTCTGGTTCAACACCGACCTGTGCGACAAGGCGGACGTCGACCCCGACCAGGCGGTCACCTCGTTCGACGCGCTGCTCGAGGCCGCGCGGAAGATCCGCAGGCTGGGCGACGACATCTACGCGTGGAGCTTCCCGGCGAACAGCCCGGGCGCACTCGGCTTCGTCGTCCAGCCGATGATCTGGGCGGCCGACACCGACCTGATCAAAGGCGGGATCGGGCAGCAGTCCGGCGACATCGTCGGCAACGACGCGGTCCGCCGGATGCTCGAGCTGCATCGGCAGTTGTGGGTCGACGGACTGGTGCCGCGGGCGAACTTCTCCGACGACGCGTCCCGCTGGGGCAGCGACTTCCGGGCCGGCAAGATCGGGATCTTCCCGTCCAACTACAGCGTGGTCGTGTCGGCGTCGGACGAGAAGTTCCACAGCCAGGTCACCCCGCGGCTGTTGTCCGGGCCGGACGGAGGCTCGGCGTTCTTCGACGGCGGCGACAACATGTGCATCCCGCGTGGAGCCCGGAACGCCTCCGGTGCCTGGGAGTTCGTCCGGTTCGCGCTCGACCTCCCGCAGCAGATCGACCTGCCCGCGGGCGGCTACACCCCGGTGCGATCGGATGCCGCGACCCCGGACTTCGCGAAGAAGTTCCCGCTCGCGACGCTGCCGTTGGAGCGGATCGAGGAAGGCTACGCACCGACGACGCTGTCCTACAACCTGCTCTACAACCAGCCGGACGGCCCGTGGCTGCAGATGTTCCGCCGCGCCGTGTTCGACGGCGAACTGGAGCCCGCCATGCAAGAAGCCCAGAAGTCCTTCGACCGCATCCTGTCCCAGGGGCAAGCATGACCGCGCCGCCGGACTCCCGGGTCGCCGAGCGCCGCGGCGCCCGGCGCCGCCGGCCGCCGGCCTCCGTCCAGCGCCGGCCGCCGGTGGCGCGATCCCTCACCCACCCACCGAGGACCGGTTTCCTGCTGGTCGCCCCGGCGGTCCTGTTCGTCGCTGTCTTCGTGCTGATCCCGTTGGCGTTCGCTCTGGTGATCTCGTTCACCAACTGGCCGCTGATCGGCGACGTGCGGTTCAGCGGCGTCGACAACTACACCGCGATCGTCTCGGACGCGGCGTTCGTCAAGTCCGTGCTCTACACCTTGCTCTACACGGTGATCGTGACCGGCCCGATCCTGGTGCTCGGCTACGCGCTGGCCGTCCTGGTCCGGCGCAAGCGGCGCGGCTCGACCCTTCTGCGCACGATCTTCTTCCTGCCGTTCGTGGTCGGCCTGTCGACGCTCAGCTTCGTCACCGTCCTGGAGGCCCAACCCGCCAGCGGCGCGATCAACATCATCCTGCGCGAGCTCGGCATCACCGACGGTACGACGGCCTGGCTGGTGGACGGGCCGCTCGCGACCGGGCTGATCTGCGTGCTGGTGATCTGGGGCGTCTCCGGCCTGACCATGATGCTGCTGATGGCCGGCATGCAGGCCATCCCGCGCGAGTTCTACGAGTCCTCCGAGCTCGACGGCGCCACCTGGTGGCAGCAGGAGCGCGAGATCACCATCCCGGTGCTGCGCCGGACGATCGCGATGGCCGTCATCATCTCGGTGGTCGGCTCGCTGCTCGCGTTCACGCAGTTCTACATCCTGACCCGCGGTGGACCGGGAACCGACACCACCACAGTGGTCCAGTACATCTACAACCGCGCCTTCGTGCAGCTCCAACTCGGCGCCGCGACCGCGCTGTCGATCGTGCTCGTGGTCGTGGTGGGGCTCGTCACCGCGGCCCAGTTCTGGCTGCTCCGGGAGAGGGACTGACGATGAGGCTCAAGAACGTGCTGTACGTCGTCGGCGGTGGCGGCGCCTTCCTGGTCTTCGCCGTACCGTTGCTCTGGGCGTTGTTCCGGTCGGTCCAGCCGAACGACGTGATCGTCGCGGCGCCGGACTCGCAGACCTTCTTCCAGCTGACCTGGGACAACTTCCGCACCCTGATCGAGGGACCGGGCAACCTGATGCGGGCCGTCGGCAACAGTTTGGTCGTCGCCTTGAGCACGGCCGCGCTGACCGCGGTACTGGCGACGCTGGCGGGCTACGGATTCGCCCGGTTCCGGTTCCGGACCGGCCCGTTGCTGTTCGCCCTGGTGGTGGTCTCGATGATGATCCCGTTCCAGGCGATCCTGACGCCGCTCTACCTGCAGCTGAACGTGATGCGGCTGACCGACAGCCTGCTCGGCCTGGTGCTCTTCTACACCACGGTCAACCTCCCCTTCGGAGTGTTCGTGATGCGGAACTCCTTTGCCTCCGTCCCGGCCGAGCTGGAGGACTCCGCCCACGTGGACGGCTGCGGCACCTTGCGGATGATCGGTTCCGTACTGCGGCCGCTGGTGGCCCCGGGCGCGGCCACGGTGGCGCTCTACGCGTTCCTGGCCGCCTGGACCGAGTTCCTCGGCGCGCTGACGTTCCTCACCAAGGACGAGCTGTACACGCTGCCGGTCGCCCTGGTGAACGTGCAGGCCGGCGCCTACGGCGAGGTGAACTTCGGCTCACTCGTGGCGGGTTCGGTGATCGCGATGATCCCCTGCATCGTGCTCTACGTCGGTCTCCAGCGGTTCTACGTCACCGGTCTCGCGTCAGGAGCCGTCAAGGGATGAGCCCTTGGCCGAGGATGAGGTGGAGGCCGAACGGCTCTCGACGACCCGAGCGCACAACTCCATCAGCTCGGGCTCGTTCTTGACGATCTGCTTGGCCTTCGGGCCCAGCGAGATGATGTGGTCGCGGGACTCCTCCAGCCGGCGGAAGATCCGCTCCCGCTCCGCCTCGTCCTCGGTGTACTCGGAGTCGAGGTAGGCGATCGCGTCCCGGCGGACGTTGGCCATCGCGGTCTGGGTCCGGCCGCGGGTGCTGAACAGTGAGGCGAGGACGGTGACCAGCAGGACGCCGAGGATCACCGTCAGCGACAGGCCGGTGCTGATCTCCGCGACCTCGACGTGCTCGCCGTCGTTGATGAACGGCAGGTTGTTCTCGTGCAGGGCGTGCAGGATCAGCTTCGTGCCGATGAACGCCAGGATCGCCGCCAGCCCGAAGGACAGGTAGATCAGCCGGTCGAGCAACCCGTCGAGCAGGAAGTACAATTGGCGCAGGCCGAGCAGGCTGAACGCGGTCGCGGTGAAGACGACGAAGACGTTCTGGGTGAGGCCGAAGATCGCCGGGATCGAGTCCAGCGCGAACAGGATGTCGGTGCCGCCGATGGCGACCATCACCAGCAGCATCGGGGTCATCGCCCGGCGCCCGTCCTGGATGGTGAACAGCTTGTCGCCGTCGTAGTAGTCGGTGGTGTGGAACAGCCTGCGGCTGAGCCGGACCATGATGTTCTGCGCCGAGTGCGACTCCTCGGTCTCCGGTTTGAGCATGTTGCCCGCCGTGATCAGCAGGATCAGCCCGAACAGGTAGAACACCCAGGCGAAGGTGTTGATCAGCGCCGAGCCCAGGAAGATGAACCCGGTCCGGGCGATCAGGGAGAACACGATGCCGAACAGCAGCACCTTCTGCTGGTCCTCCCGCGGCACCCGGAAGCTGGTCATGATGATCAGGAAGACGAACAGGTTGTCGACCGAGAGCGCCTTCTCGGTGATGTAGCCGGCGAAGTACTCCGAACCCATCGTGACGCCGCCGAAGATCAGCGTGCCGACGCCGAAGAGCAGCGCGATCCCGACGTACAGGCTGGACCAGATGGCCGCCTCCCGCAGGGTCGGCACGTGCGCGGCCCGGACGTGGAAGAAGTAGTCGAACGCGAGCAGGGCCAGAATCGCCACCAAAGTGAGGGTCCAGACCAGCGGGGACACGGTCATCTCGGCTTCCGTTCACGAGGGCCCGGCAAGGCGCGGGGAGTACTGGGGCCCAGCCAATCACGGCGAACCCCGCCCTGTCGCCGGACGACTCGAAGATCAGCGGCCTTTGACCAGGGCGACGAGGTAGCGGCAGGGCGCGGCCGACGGGTTGATGAACGTGCAGGGTGCGGGCGGCCCGAGTTGGAGGCAGTCGCCGGTGCCGAGCCGGTGGAGTACGTCGCCCTCGCGGAAGTGCAGGTCGCCTTCGAGCACCCAGATCTGCTGGTACTTGAAGATGTAGGCGTCGGCCGGATACGACACCGAGGCGCCGGGCGGGAGCTCGACCTCGACGAGTTCGAGCGGTCCTTCGGTGGCGGGGGAGACCGCGCGGCGCCGGTAGCCGGTCGCCGGGTCCGTCCAGGTCGGCTGGTCCGCGGCCCGGCGGAGCAGTTCACCGGCGCCTTCGGCCCGCGCGACCAGCTCGGACAGCGTCATCCCGAGCGCTCCGGACAACCGCCCGAGCAGTACGGCGGTCGGCTGGGCCTCGCCGCGCTCGATCTTGCCGATCATCGCCCGGGAGACCCCGGACTGCTCGGCCAGCCCGTTCACCGACAGGTCGCGGGCGATCCGGGCCGACTGCACGGTGGCCGCGAGCGAGGCGGACAGCTGATCTTCCATGCTTGCCACTATAGCGACAGTTATGGCTACTATCGTGTCATGAAGATTCGAGACGCGTCGGCCCTGGACGCCGAGGCCTGTGCGGCGATCTACGCGCCCTATGTGCGGGAGACGGCGATCAGCTTCGAACTCGAGCCGCCGAGCGTGGCCGAGATGGCGGAGCGGATCAGCAAGGCGGTCGAGACCCACGCCTGGCTGGTGCTCGAGGACGATGACGGACGGGTCGTCGGGTACGCGTACGGCGGACCGATGAAACCGCGGGCGGCGTACCGGTGGTCCTGCGAGGTGAGCATCTACCTGGAGCTCGGCCGACGCCGTACGGGCGGGGGGCGCGTGCTCTACGAAGCCCTCTTCGACCGCCTGACAGCCCGCGGCTACCGCACCGCCATCGCCGGAATGACGCTCCCCAACGACGCCAGCGAAGGCCTGCACCTGGCGCTGGGCTTCGAACCCATCGGCACCTACCGCCAGATCGGCTGGAAACTCGACAACTGGCACGACGTCGCCTGGTCCCAACGCCCGCTGGCAACAACCGGCAACCCACCAACCGAACCCCGCTGACCCCTCAACCACAACTGCGGGCTCACGTCCCCAGCCACCTCACCGCGCACTGCCTTGCATCGGCGGGCAGGTCCCACCAGGCGTCGTCGCCAACTCGAAGTGCCACATCTCGTTGGAGAGCGTCTGGCAGAGGCCGAAGCGAGCGCCCTTCCGGTTGATCCAGTCATCCGCGTCCGTCGGCCCCACATCCACCGCGTTCCCGGTCACATGGTGCGAATCCTCCGGACTCGACACGAACTCCCGCGCCTTCTCCTCGCTCCCGTACTTCCGGATCGCCTTCTGCAGCAGCTCTTCCTGATACTCCTTGCTTCGCCACCCGGTGGTGAGATGCATCGTGATCCCGTCCGCCTCCATCGCGGTCGCTGCCTGCTGAATCGCCTTCAGCAGCTTGGGATTCAGCTTCGCCACTCCCGGCAACGAGGTGTCGAACGGCGACGCGTTGTCCGGCAGTACGCCGTCCTCCGCGCCCGGCGCACCGCGCTTCTTCCCGGTCGGCTGATCGATCGCGCTGGGTGAGCTGTCGCCTGCGGAGCGACCGGCATCGACCGAGGTGAAGGCGGCGAAGGCGAAGCTGGTGACGGCGGCGACGATCGCGAGCGCGATCAGCGCGGTCAGCCGGCGTTCTTGCTTGCGAGTGGCAACGAGTTGATCGTCCGGTGTCATGCTGCCCAGCCAACCGTTCGCGATGTTGCCGGAGCGTCGCCGTTTCCGGATACGTTTTCGATATCCCCGAACTGCTTCAATGGAGCACATGCGGGTTCTGGTCGTGGAGGACGAGGTCTATCTCGCCGAGGCGATCCGGGCCGGCCTGCGGTTGGAGGCGATCGCCGCGGACCTGGCGTTCGACGGCGACACCGCGCTGGAATCGGTCGGCATCAACGAGTACGACGTGGTCGTGCTCGACCGGGACATCCCTGGCCCGTCCGGTGACGAGGTCTGCCGCCGCATCGTCGCCCAGGGACTGCCTTGCCGGGTGCTGATGCTCACGGCGGCCGGTGATCTCGACGCCAAGGTCAGCGGGTTCGAGGCAGGCGCCGACGACTACCTGACGAAGCCTTTCGAGCTGCGGGAGCTCGTAGTACGGCTGCGGGCGCTGGCCCGGCGGCCGGCCGAGTCGACACCGACCGTGATCGAGTACGCCGGGGTACGGCTGGACCCGTTCCGCCGGGAGGTCTACCGGTTCGGGCACTACGTGAAACTGACCCGCAAACAGTTCTCTGTCCTGGAGGTGTTGATGGCCGCGCAAGGGGGAGTGATCAGCGCCGAGACCCTGCTGGAACGCGCCTGGGACGAGAACGCCGATCCGTTCAGCAACGCCGTCCGGATCACGATCTCCACGCTCCGCAAGCGGCTCGGCGATCCCTGGGTGATCCACACCGTGCCCGGCGTCGGGTACCGGATCGGCGAATCGTGAGCGAGCCGCTGGTCACCTGGCGGCCGCGACTGACGGTCCGGCTGCGCCTCACCCTCAGCTACGCGGCGCTGCTGGTGATCGCTGGTGCGGTGATCGCGGTCGTCATCTACGCGGTGATGCGGTTCGTGCCGAACTACCCGCTCACCGCGGCCAACCCGCGCGACGAGGGCCCGGTCGCCACCCGGGGCGAGATCCTGGGCACGATCGTGGAGCTGTCGGCGTACGCGCTGGCGCTGCTGGCCGTGGTCGGCATGGCCGCGGGCTGGATCATCGCCGGCCGGATGCTCCGTCCGCTGCAGGAGATCACCGCGGCGGCCCGGCTGGCGGCGAGCGGTTCGCTGGATCACCGGATCGGCCTGGGTGGGGTCAAGGACGAGTTCACCGATCTGTCCGACACCTTCGACGACATGCTGGAGCGGCTGCAGCGGTCCTTCGACCAGTACCGGCGCTTCGCCGCCAACGCGTCGCACGAACTGCGCACCCCCCACGCGGTGATGAAGACGATGCTCGAGGTGGCGATCGCGGATCCGGATCACCAGGACGTTCGCGAGTTGGCGCGGCGGCTGCACGAGACGAACCAGCGGGGAATCGACATCGTCGAGGCCTTGCTCTCGCTGGCCGCGCTCAACAACCGGACGGTCGAGCTCACGCCGGTCGATCTCGCCGCCGTCGTCCGCTGGGCCGCCAAGGATGTGCAGCCGGAGGCGGACGAGACCGGGGTCACTGTCAGCGCAGCCCTCGCGGACTCGGTTGTCCAGGGCAATGAGGTCCTGCTGCGGCAACTGGCCACCAACCTGCTGCAGAACGCGATCCGCCACGGCAGTGGCTCGGTGACGGTGGCACTCACGCCGCGCGGCGTGCTGACCGTTTCGAACCCGGGCCCGATCCTCGATCCCGCCAAGCTCAGCACCTTCACCGAACCGTTCACCCGGTCCGCGCGGCTGGCGAACCGGCAACCGGGGCGCGCCGCCGGCCACGGCCTGGGACTGGCCCTCGTCTCCGCCATCGTCGAGGCTCACCACGGCACCCTCGACCTCACCGCGAACCCGGCCGGCGGCCTGATCGTCACGGTCACCCTTCCGCCGGAATCCGATGGCGAGGTGACCTCGGCCCGGGAGAGGATCGCGGGGTGAGTGAGGATCAGGTGACGGTACGGCGGGCTGTCGAGGCTGACGAAGCGGCTCTGCTCGGGATCGAACTGACGGCGTGGGACGCCTCGTCGGGCTTTCCGTCGCTGACGCCGGCGGATCGGACCAGCTTCTTCACCGAACGCAGCGGTCCCGAGGCGCATCTGGTCGCTGAGGAGGACGGCGTCGTACTCGGCTACATCCGCCTGCAGGACAAGTACACCTTCCCCGAGGGCTCGGGCGTCCTCTCGGTCAACGGCCTGGCAGTCGCCGAGAAGGCGCGCGGCCGAGGTATTGGCTCGATCCTGCTCACCGCCGTCACGGACGAGGCCGGCCGCCGGGGCGCCCACAAGATCAGCCTGCACGTCCACGCCACCAACGCCGCAGCCCGCCGCCTCTACGAACGGCACGGCTACGTCGTCGAAGGCACCCACCCCCGAGAGTTCCTCATCGAGGGTGCCTACGTGGACAGCCTCGACCTGGCGAAGTACATCTAGTACTGCGTACGCCTTCGCCAGGCGGGGCCGGTACTGCTACGGGTTGACGCCGCGATCGCGGAGCCAGGGCTCCGGGTTGATCGCACTGCCGCCACCGGGGAGGACCTCGAAGTGGAGGTGGGGTCCGGTGGTGTTGCCGGTGACGCCGATCGAGCCGACCTTGGTGCCGGCGCTGACGTCGTCACCGACGGACACGCTGAACTCGGACATGTGGCTGTACGAGGTGACCGTGCCGTTGGCGTGGCGGACCTTGACCTGGCGGCCGTACGCGCCTGCGTAGGAGGCCTGAATGACCTCACCGGCGAGCACGGAGCGGACCGTCGTACCCAGGGGTGCGGCGAAGTCCAGGCCGGTGTGGTTGTTGGCCCAGCGGCTGCCGCCCTGACCGAAGTGAGCGGTCAGGCGATAGCCGGTGGTCGGGAGGACGACCTTGGGGGCCGCGTCGGCCTTGGCCTTGGCGATCGCGGCGGCCTTCGAGGCAGCAGCGGCCTTGGCGGCGGCCACCGCCTTGCGGGCAGCCAGAGCCTTGGCGGCGGACAGGGCGAGGGCGCGGCGCTTGGTGAGCGCCTGGGCCGCGGCCAGCTTCGTCGCACGCGCCTTGGCGGCCGACTTGGCGGCTGCGGCCGCGGCGGCCTTGGCCCGGGCGGCACGGTTGGCCTCGATCGTCAGCTGGGTACGGGTGAAGTCCCGCGAGGCGAGCTGGCGACGCTCGATCCGCGCGGTCGTCAGAGCTTCGATCTGCTGCGCGGTGGCGCTGGTTCCGGCGGTGGCCGGAGTGGGGGAGGACGAGGTGAGGACGATAGAGCCGGTACCGGCGGCAGCGGCGAGGGCGGCGGTCAGGCCGACCAGTTGCACGCCACGGACGGTGCGACGGGCCTGGCGGTGCTTCGCCACCGGACGGGCGCCGGCTGGACGGCGGGGGGCCGCACGTCCTGCTTCCGGCACGTCATGGTGAGGGGACACGAGAGCCTTCCAGAGTCGAGATGCCGCCGGGGTGCTCCCCAGCGGCCAATCGACCATAACGACGAGATCACGAACCGCTCAAACGCGGATTGCGATCAGATCGCGGATTTCTGCTACGTACAGTGACGCCGGTACTGCGACTGGTGCTTTCGCGAGCGTGAAAGTGACCGCAGAGTAGTTGAATGTCAGCGTGATGGGGATCACGCGGGTCACGCTGATTAGAAGCCCCCAAGTGCGGCTATAAGCGTCGGCCATCGCCCGGCAGGCGCGTTGCGGATCGAGGTCCGGCGAGCTCGGAAAATGGTCAGCGGGACCTCTGGGAACCGGTACACTTCTCGGGTCGGACGAGGGGTCCCGCAGGGCGATTCTTCCTCGATTTCACATCGGGGCGGGAGACCGTGTAATCTCTCTCCTCGGCCCGCCCCTTTAGCTCAGTCGGCAGAGCGTCTCCATGGTAAGGAGAAGGTCTACGGTTCGATTCCGTAAAGGGGCTCTGAGAAACGCTGCGCCACCCGGTCCGCCGGGTGGGGCGACGGACTCTCTGGCGGGGTAGCTCAGGTGGTTAGAGCACACGGCTCATAATCGTGGTGTCGCGGGTTCGACTCCCGCCCCCGCTACCCACCAACGCTGTATTTCGAGAGCGCGATCACTCCAGTTGCGCGCTCCTGACAAGAAGAGGCACCAGTGGCCAAGGCAAGCGACGTCCGTCCGAAGATCACGATGGCGTGCACGGTGTGCAAAGAGCGCAACTACATCACCAAGAAGAACCGGCGCAACGACCCGGACCGTCTTGAGCTGAAGAAGTTCTGCGCGCGTTGCAACGACCACACCGACCACCGCGAGACCCGCTGACCTCAGCAGTCTTCACGTCAGGGCCGCTTCGATCCCGAAGCGGCCCTTTCGCTGTGTCCGGGAACCGGCGACCCCGCTGAAGACCGGCCCGCTCGCCCCGAATCGTTGCATCGTTGTAGAAGCGGTGGTCAGACTGAGGCTTCGCGCAACGTTGTGGGAGGCACACGATGGCCGGCAGGGGTGAGACGGCGGTGGCGCCGTTGACGGATGACGAACTGATCGCGGCGAAGGAGCAGATCTACGCCGACGGCATCGTCGGGTTCAAGGGGGCGTTCAGCCGGGACTGGGTGCGGCGCCTGGGCGAGGATGTCGACATCGCGTTCGACGAGGCTCGCGCACGACCAGGCGGTGCGGTGGGACGAGGCCCGCAGCGGTACTACGTCGAGATCCACCCCGAGCAGCTACGCGGTTTCGCCGATCTCGCCGGGCATCCGTGGATCACGGCGGTCGCCGAGGCGGTGCTCGGCCCGGAGTACGAGATCGTCGAGGTCGGGTTCGATGTGCCGGGGCCCGGCGCGGAGTACCAGCCATGGCACCGGGACTTCCCGATGCCGGTGGAGACCCGGTCGGAGCGCCGGCTCACCTCGCTGGCGATCAACGTCACCACGGTGGACACCACCGACGAGATGGGGCCGTTCGAGATCGCGCCGGGCACCCAGTGGGACGACAGCGACGAGTTCGAGCACGGCATGTTCCCGCCCAAGGAGCACTACGACCGGTACCGCGACCTGGCAGTTCGCAAGTATCCGCAGATGGGTGACATCTCGATCCGTTCGGCGCTCACGATCCATCGCGGCACCGAGAACCGGTCACAGTCGTCCCGGCCGGTGCTCGTCCTCGGACTGGATGCTCCCGGCGCGGGCAACGCCGAACGGCACGACCTCGCCGTCACCACCGGCTACTGGGACCGTCTGCCGCAGGGGATCCGAGACCATCTGCACTGTCCGATCGTGGACGAGCTCACCCCGATCAACCAGAAGCACACCATCGAGGGTCTGGTGATGGGCGAGGCCGAGGGGTGAAGCTGCTACACGGTCAGGATCGGGCGGCCGCCTTCGTAGGCGGCGAGGCGGTCGGGGCGGGGGGTGAGGCAGCAGGAGCCGCAGACGGTGCCGCAGCCCTGGTCGCTGGTGTAGTACAGACAGCAGGTGTTGCGGAGGTAGACGAGTTTGCCGGCGGCTTCGGTGACCTCGCCTAGGCGGGCCAGGCCGGCTGGGGCCTTGGTGATGAAGGTCTCCCAGCGTTCCAGCAGGAGCGAAGGTGCGATCGTCTCCTCCTCGCGGGTGGCGGCGCAGAAGGCCATGGCGCAGCCGGCGGCTACTCCGCCGTGGAGTTGGCGCAGACCTGCTCGCGTACGGCGGTGGAGTTCCGCGGCCAGGGGAAGAAGATGCGACGCCAGTACTACGTCGTACAGGGTCTGCAGGCCGCCGGGGAGGAAGCGGGCCGAGCGGATGGCGACTGAGGCGATCCCGTGGCCGTCGTGCGGGCGGACCCAGATATTGTGCGGGCGGATGTCGAGGACGCGGCCCTCGAGGGCCCAGAGCAGAAGTGCGGTGGCGGGCGCGCGGCCGGCGTAGAACGACATCAAGCTGAGCGCGTTCGCGTGGGCGCTGACGTGCCCGCTCGCGTCGTGGTCGCGCTTGAGCAGTTCGGTGAGCTCCGGACCGTCGGGTTCGAGGATCCGGTCCACCCTCAGCCACTCGGGGCCAACTGGTTCGCCGATCTCCAGACCGTACCGAGGGGCGTAGCGGGCCAGAGCAGCCACTCCAGCCCGTCCTCTCTTTACAGAGCCTGCCGTCACGCGTCTGCCTTCCACCAGTCGTCCGGAGGAGTGGGTGGCGGCACTCGGTGACCAGTCTGCCAGTAGGGTTACTGGATATGACGATCGACGCCACGATGGTCGGCCGGAGCTACTCGGCCGCCGAGTCCTACCAGGTCGGCCGGGAGAAGATCCGCGAGTTCGCCGAAGCGATCGGCGACCCCAACCCGGCGTACCGGGGTGATGACGCCGTCGCACCGCCCACTTTCGCGTTCGTGCTCAGCGCCGGCGCTCTCGACCTGCTGCTGGCAGACCCGGACCTCGGCCTCCGGCTGGACCGGATCGTGCACGGGGCCCAGAAGTTCAACTACGTCCGCCCGATCAAGGCCGGCGACGAGGTGGCCGCCACGGCGACCATCACCACAGTCCGCAAAGCGGGGGACGTCGAGGTGATCATGTACGAGACCGTGCTGACGACCGCCGAAGGCGAACAACTCGCCACCTCGACCGCCACCGTCACGCACAACCGGGCGGACGCATGAAACCCGTCGAGGTCGGCACCGAACTGCCGCCGCTGACTGTCACGGTGCGCCGTGAGGACCTGGTCCGCTACGCCGGCGCCGGCGGCGACTTCAACCCGATCCACTGGAGCGACCGGATGGCCGCGGCGCTTGGGCTGCCCGGTGTGATCGCGCACGGCATGCTCACGATGGCCAGCGCGGCTCGTGTCGTCACCGACTGGCTGGACGACCCGGCCGACCTGGTCGAGTACGGCGTACGGTTCACCAAGCCCGTCGTGGTTCCGGACGACGACAAGGGCGCGACGGTCACCTTCTCGGCCACGGTGGACAAGGTCACCGACGGGCTCGCCGAGATCGACATCACCGCGCTCGCCGGCGAGGAAAAGGTCCTCGGCCGAGCCCGGGCGGTCGTGCGCATCTCGTGAGTACTCCGCAGACGACGACCGAGACCACCGACGTTCGGCTGGCTGAGTTGACCACGCTGCGGATCGGTGGGCCGGCCGATCATCTGATCGAGGTGACCACCGAGGCGGATCTGGTCGACGCGATCCGGGAGGCCGACGCCGCCAGTCAGCCGGTGCTGCTGCTGTCCGGCGGGAGCAACGTGGTGATCGGCGACGAGGGCTTCCGCGGCACGGTGATCAAGATCGCCACCCGCGGGATCCGGGTCGACGCCGACGCCTGCTCCGGCGCGATGATCCACGTCCAGGCCGGCGAGGACTGGGACGCCGTCGTCCAGCGCGCGATCGCCGAGGAGTGGGTCGGCCTCGAGTCGATGTCCGGCATCCCCGGCCTGACCGGTTCCACACCGGTGCAGAACGTGGGCGCCTACGGGCACGAGGTGGCCGAGACGATCGCCTCCGTCCGCGTCTGGGACCGGGTCGACAACGCCGTCCGGACGATCTTCGCCGCCAACTGCGGGTTCAGCTACCGGAACTCCCGGTTCAAGGCCGACCCGGCGCGGTACGCAGTACTGGAGGTCGCGTTCCAGTTGCGGCTGGGGAACCTGTCCGCCCCGATCGGGTACGCCGAACTGGCCCGCGTGCTCGACGTCGAACCCGGCTCGCGGGCTCCGATGACCGACGTCCGCGAGGCAGTGCTCGGCCTGCGCAGGAGCAAGGGAATGGTCCTGGACGAGGCCGACCACGACACGTGGAGCGCCGGCTCGTTCTTCACGAACCCGCTGCTCGACACCACAGCCGAAGTACCGGCTGGTGCGCCGCAGTGGCCGCAGCCCGACGGCCGGGTGAAGACCAGCGCCGCTTGGCTGATCGAACACGCCGGCATCGCGAAGGGTTTCGCCATCGGCAACGCGGCCGTCTCCTCCAAGCACACCCTCGCCCTCACCAACCGAGGCAACGCCACCTCGAAGGAACTCCTGGCCCTGGCCGCTCACGTCCGCAACCAGGTCCACCAGGCCTTCGGCATCGTCCTCGTCAACGAGCCAGTCCTCATCAACTGCAGCCTCTGACCTCAGCCGACCAGCAGGCTCAACAATCCGAGCAGGCGACGATCGCGCCGCGGGGCATCCCGGGGCACATCAGCTGCCCCGGGATGCCCCGGAGAATGGCGGCTTACGCGAGAGGGCAGCGGGTGACGGTGGTCCATTCGTAGAGCTCGTGGTCGCGGTGCAGGTTGATGAGGTCTATGGCGGTGATGTGGACCGTGGTGGTGGGGGCGGGGGCCTGGGTCAGGTGGTCTCGGAGGGGTGCGGCGGGTGCGGGGGTGTTCCAGTAGCCGAGGGAGATGTGAGGGCGGAGTTCGGGGAGTTCTGGGACCGAGCTGGGGCCCCAGACGTCGCTGATCGACAGGCGGAGGACGTCGCGAAGGCGTTGCAGCGGCTCGGCCGGGGTAGCGGGTAGCTGGATGCTCTCGGCGTCGATCACGGCAGGCCCGAGGTCCACCGCGAACGCCTGGACTTCGCGGAGCCGGGCCCGGGTGGCCTCGGCGATGCCGTCCAGGTCGAAGATCTGCACCCGGTCGGCGAAACCGACGCCCTGCATCGTGAGGTGCAGCCAGCGTGGTGGGACCGGGGTGATGCCCGGCAGAGCGTCGATAGTTGCCTGGTACTCCGCTGCGAGTGCAACGGCGGCGGGCTGGTCGGCGAAGGTGATGTGCCAGGTGTAGAAGGACCTGCCCGGCCGCCATCCTGGCCGCCAGACCCAGTGGTTGCGAACTTCATCGAACATCGGCTTCCCTTTCTCCCAGCTCATCTGACCGTTGTCGGCCGTTGGGTGAAGGCGCGGATGCGCTCGTGCATCGCACGCGCCTTCGGTTCCTTGCCGAAGGGACCGGTGCGGACCAAGGCGGCCACCTCGCTCATCCGGTGGATCAGCGGATGCACCCGGTACTCCGGCGGCGTACCCAGGACGGCGTCGAGGGCGTCGATGGCGCCGTCCAACTCGTTGAGCTCCAGCCGCGCACGCACCTGCTGCAGCCGCACCATCCGCTCGGAGCCATAGTTGCGCTGCGCGTGCGGCGCGGCCTCGAACAGGGCCACTCCCCGGTCGGCGTGCTCGAGGGTCTGCAGTGGCTCGCCGAGGTTCAGGTGCGTGTCGGACCAGAGTCCTTCGGCGCGCTCCACCGTGCAGAGGAACGGGCCGCCGAGTTGCGACTGCTCCGGCCGGATCGGAGTACTCATGGCGAGCTTCAGCAGCCGGCGGGCCTCATCGGAGTCGCCAAGCCGAGCCAGGTCCATCGCCGCTGCACTGGAGAGGAACACGGCGGACGTGCCGGCGGCGTACTGGAGTCCGTCCTGCGCGTAGTCCGCGGCCCGGGCGTAGTCGTCCTGCCAGAAGGCGGCCGTGTGCTGGGTGGCACGGACCCAGGCGCGCAGCTCGTCGGCATCGGCCGCCTCAGCGCAGGCCCAGGCCGTCCTGGTGTGACTCTCGGCGACGTCCGGCCGGCCGAGATCCACCGAGATCCAGCCGAGCAGGGTCAGAGCCCAGCCGGCCGCGGCGTACAGGTCGCGGGTCTGGCTGGGCGGCTGGCGGCCGGCCAGTAGCTTGAACGCGCGATCGCGGATCGACCGGCTGCGGAGGAACAACGGCCGGGTCGGCACCTTCAGGTAGTTCTGGGTGATCCGCTGGATGTCCGCGTGCAGCTGTTCGACAGTCAGGTCGCCGACGTTGGACTCCTCGGCCAGCGCGAGCAGCGCGATCGACTCGTCGCCGGCCTCGATCACGTCGTCCTCCATCCCGTAGGTCGAGGACGTGGTCAGCTCGGCGTCCCCGCCCGCCGTCCCCGGCGGCACGAACCCCAGCTCGTTGTCATTGGCAACGTTCAGGATGTAGCGCAGCCCGGACCGATAGGCCGCGCCGGGCCAGCGGACGGCACCGCGTTCCAGCTTGGCGATGTAGTGCCCGTCCAGCTCGTACTTCATTGCCGTGGTCTCCCACAACCAGGTGCAGACGGCGTCCGCGAGCTCCGTGCGGGACATGTGCTCGCCCGGGGCGCGCCGCGACGGCGTTCGCTCTCGTGCGGCTCGCAGCAATCCGTTGGTCTCCGGCATGGCGGCAACTGTAGGGGCGCGAACACGCCCTGCGACCACGAAAACCGCCGCTGTGGATGACCTGCCCCAAGCTGCCCCGGAATGCCCCGGTTTTCTGCCCCGGTGGGGGGTCAATAGGGTGCAGTGTGGCTGAAGAGGCAGTGACTACTCTGCGGGCTGAGTTGCGCAATTTCGGGCGGGCCGAGGAGGCGTTGGCGCTGCTGGAGGTGTTCCTCGAGGTCGGGTTGCCGTGGCTTGGTGACACGGTGCTGGATCCGCGGGGGCTGCTGCTGCCGGATGAGTTGACGGATGACCGGGCAGTTGTGCAGGGGCTGATCGAGGACATCGAAGGGGAGCCTGAGCCGCCTAAGCGGTTGTTGACTCTGGCCGAGCGGGCCTTCGACGTCAGTGATGAGCAGGCGCGGTGGGATTTCACCCGGCTGTCCTACTGTTCTATTGCGGCATCGGTCTGGAGCAAGGGCAGGCGGACGACGTACTTCGAGGTCGTCAACAGGGAACGGGCCACCTACTGGCTGCCGGACAGCCTCAAAGCGCGGTACTTCGATGCCATCGCCGCCAAGGGCTGGGCCGTCCCGGAGGACTGGCTGGCTGCCGTGCCGAAACGGCCCAAGCCTTGGTGGAAGCGCGGGCGTTAGCCGATCGCGGGGAGCCGCTCCAGCGCCTTGGCTACCGAGGCCTGAAGGTCGGCGTCGTCCCAGGCGCGGTCGGAGACCGAGCCGGACAGGTAGGCGTCGTACGCGGCCAGGTCGAGGTGGCCGTGGCCGCAGAGCGCCGTCAGGATGACCTTCTCCTCGCCGGACTCCTTGCAGCGCTGCGCTTCCTCGACGGCCGCGGCGAGGGCGTGGGTCGGCTCGGGGGCCGGGACGATGCCCTCGGAGCGGGCGAACAGGATGCCGGCCGCGAAGCACTCCGTCTGCGGCTTGGCGATCGCCTCGATCTCGCCGGTCTCGTAGAGGTGGCTGACCAGCGGGCTCATCCCGTGGTACCGCAGGCCGCCCGAGTGGATCGGGTCCGGGACGAAGTCGTGCCCGAGCGTGTGCATCTTCATCAGCGGCGTCATCCCGAGGGTGTCGCCGAAGTCGTACGCGTACGTACCCTGCGTCAGCGACGGGCAGGCCTCCGGCTCCACCGCCCGGATGACCGGCGCCATCCGCCCGGCCCACTTCTCCCGCAGGAACGGGAAGGCGAGTCCGCCGAAGTTCGAGCCGCCGCCGGTGCAGCCGACCAGGATGTCGGGGGTCTCGCCGACCATCGCGAGCTGGATCAGGGCTTCCTCGCCGATGATCGTCTGGTGCATCAGCACATGGTTCAGCACGCTGCCGAGCGCGTAGTGCACGGTCGGGTCCTGCACGGCCATCTCGACCGCCTCGGAGATCGCGATGCCGAGCGACCCGGTCGAGTCGGGGCTCTCGGCAAGGATCTTCCGGCCGGACTCGGTCAGGTCCGACGGGCTCGGGTGCACGGTCGCCCCGAACACCTCCATCATCGCCCGCCGGTACGGCTTCTGGTCGTACGACGCCCGCACCTGCCAGACCTCGCACTCCAGCCCGTACTGCGCGCACGCGAACGCGAGGGCGGTTCCCCACTGGCCCGCGCCGGTCTCGGTGGTCAGCTTCCGGATGCCGGCCTTCGCGTTGTAGTAGGCCTGCGGCACGGCCGTGTTCGGCTTGTGCGAGCCGGCCGGGGAGACGCCTTCGTACTTGTAGTAGATCCGTGCCGGCGTATCGAGCGCCTTCTCCAGCCGGTGCGCCCGGTACAGCGGGCTGGGCCGCCACAGCCGGTAGACGTCGAGCACCTCGCCCGGGATGTCGATGTACTGCTCCTGCGACACCTCTTGCATGATCAGGTCCATTGGGAACAGAGGAGCCAGGTCGTCGGGCCCAATGGGCTGCCCGGTCCCCGGGTGCAACACCGGCGGCGGCGGAGTCGGCAGATCGTGCAGGACGTTGTACCAGCGCGTCGGCATTTCGTCCTCAGGCAACAAGATCTTGGTCAGCGTCATCTACGCAAAGTAAGGCCGCAGCCAGAGCCCGCGCAATCCTCCACCCCGCGCCTCACGCCACCACCTACGCAGGGTTGGTTCAGCCCGTAGGTGCCGGTGTCGGCACGGGCGCCGAGGCGGGCACTCCGAGCCAAGCGTCGATTTCCGCAAGGAGGCTCTTCTGTACTTCGGGGGGTGCGGTGGAGGCGAGTACTGAACCCCGGGCCAGGTCGGCTAGTTCTGGGTCGGTGAAAGCGTGCACCGAGCGGGCTGCTTCGTACTGCTCGGCCAGGCGGGAGCCGAAGAGTAGGGGGTCGTCGGCGCCGAGGGCGATTCGGGCGCCTGCTTCGTAGAGTTGGCGGAGCGGGACGTCCTCGGGGCGCTCGTAGACGCCAAGGGAGACGTTGGAGGCCGGGCAGACCTCCAGGGCGACCTGAGCGTCGACCACCCGCTTGAGAAGGTCGGGGTCTTCAACAGACCGAACACCGTGGCCGATCCGGCCGGCTCCGAGCTCGTCGAGGCAGGTCCGCACGGTCGCGGGACCGCACAGCTCCCCGCCATGCGGTGCGGCCAGCAGCCCCGCGTGCCGCGCGATCCGGAAAGCCGGCGCGAACTCGGACGTAGTGCCGCGGCGCTCGTCGTTCGACAGGCCGAACCCGACCACACCCCGCCCCACGTACTGCGCCGCCAGCCGCGCCAAGGTCCGGGCGTCCAGCGGATGGCGGGTGCGGTTCGCGGCGATCACGACCTGGACCGAGATCCCGGTCGAGGCGGAGGCGTCCCGGGCGGCGTCGAGGACCAGATCGGTGAACTCGGTGATCCCGTGGAAGCGGTTCGCGTACCCCGACGGATCCACCTGGATCTCGAGCCAGCGCGACCCGTCCGCGCGGTCGTCCTCGGCCGCTTCGCGGACCAGCCGGCGCACGTCGTCCTCGGTGCGCAGTACGGAGCGGGCGATGTCGTACAGCCGCTGGAAGCGGAACCAGCCGCGCTCGTCGGCGGCGGACAGGTCCGGCGGCCACTCGGTGCGCAGGGCGTCCGGCAGCCGGACCCCGTGCTTGTCGGCCAGCTCGACCAGGGTGAGGTGCCGCATCGAGCCGGAGAAGTGCAGGTGCAGGTGGGTCTTCGGCAGCAGCCGCAGGTCCCGATCCGTCATTACAGAAGGTTACCGACAGATCGCCCGTTCGAAGAAACCGGGCGATCCGTCGACAGGCCGATTCAGCTCAGCAGCTTGGCGATCCGGGAGACGCCTTCGGTGAGGTCGGCGTCGCCGAGGGCGTAGGACAGCCGCAGGTAGCCCGGGGCGCCGAACGCCTCACCGGGGACGACCGCGACCTCGGCCTCGTCCAGGATGATCCCGGCGAGCTCGGTCGAGGTGTTGGCGGTCCGGCCGTTGATCTCGCGGCCGAGCACGCCCTTGACCGACGGGTAGGCGTAGAACGCGCCGGTCGGCTCCGGGCACTCGACGCCGGGGATCTCGTTCAGCATCTGCACCATCGTCTTGCGACGGCGGTCGAAGGCCACCTTCATCTCGTCGACGGCGCTCAGGTCACCGGTCAGCGCGGCGATCGCGGCCCTCTGGGCGACGTTGCAGACGTTCGAGGTCTGGTGCGACTGCAGGTTGGTGGCGGCCTTGATGACGTCCTTCGGGCCGATCATCCAGCCGACCCGCCAGCCGGTCATCGCGTACGTCTTGGCGACGCCGTTCAGTACGACGGTCCGGTCGGCCAGCTCCGGTACCGCGACCGGCAGCGAGGTGGACTTGGTGTCGCCGTAGGTGAGGTGCTCGTAGATCTCGTCGGTGATCACCCAGATGCCGTGCTCCAGCGCCCAGCGGCCGATCGCCTCGACCGCCTCCGGGGTGTCCACCGCGCCGGTCGGGTTGGACGGCGAGCAGAACAGCAGCGCCTTCGTCTTCTCGGTCCGGGCCGCCTCGAGCTGCTCCACGGTGACCAGGTAGTTCTGGCTCTCGTCGGCCAGCACCTCGACCGGCACGCCGCCGGCCAGCTGGATCGTCTCCGGGTAGGTGGTCCAGTACGGCGCCGGCAGCAGCACCTCGTCGCCCGGGTCGAGCAGCGTCGCGAAGGTGTTGTAGACCGCGTGCTTGCCGCCGTTGGTCACCAGGACCTGGCTCGGCTCGATCTCGTAGCCGGAGTCCCGCTTCGTCTTGTCGACGATGGCCTGCTTCAGCTCGGGCAGACCACCTGCCGGGCTGTAGCGGTGGTTCTTGGGATCGCGGGCGGCCTCGACGGCCGCCTCGACGATGTAGTCCGGCGTCGGGAAGTCCGGTTCGCCGGCGCCGAAGCCGATCACCGGCCGGCCGGCCGCCTTGAGGGCCTTCGCCTTCGCGTCGACAGCGAGGGTGGCCGATTCACTGATAGCACCGATACGTGCGGAGATGCGGGAGACCATGGCCACCATCCTGGCACTGGTCCCCTCCGGGTGACATCTCGGTATCACCAGGTGAGGTGGAACTGTCCCGGAGCCCCCCACGTTGGTGGGGGAGTGGAGACGGTAAGGTTCTGCCCGCAGTACGACGT
This sequence comes from Kribbella sancticallisti, assembly GCF_039530625.1. Classification (NCBI taxonomy): domain Bacteria; kingdom Bacillati; phylum Actinomycetota; class Actinomycetes; order Propionibacteriales; family Kribbellaceae; genus Kribbella; species Kribbella sancticallisti. The sequence continues at coordinate 177,660 of NZ_BAAAOS010000056.1, forward strand.
CCGGCGGCAGCCGTGGCGGGGAGCCGGAGCGCCCTGGGGCTCAGTTCGACCAGGTGGCCCCGACCCCGTACACTCTTCTAGTCCGGGCGTAGATGGCCCTGACTCGGCATGCCCGAGATCAGGTCCAGCGGCGTCTGGAACTTTGCAGAGGGCACTAGCTCAACTGGCAGAGCATCGGTCTCCAAAACCGAAGGTTGGGGGTTCAAGTCCCTCGTGCCCTGCAAATCCTGACCGGCGACGGGTCGGTCAGGCCGCCGCTAGCGAAAGAGGTAGGTCGTGACGGAGACGCGCACCCCGGCACCGTCCGGCGCCGGCAAGCCTGCGGAGAGCAAGTCGGGCAACCGCCTGCTGCGCTTCTACCGCCAGGTGGTTGCCGAGCTCCGCAAGGTCGTCTGGCCGACCCGCAAGCAGCTTTCCACCTACTTCGTGGTCGTCCTGACCTTCGTGGTGTTCGTCATCGCGATCGTGTCGGTGCTCGACCTCGCCTTCGGCTGGGCGATGTTCAAGATCTTCGGCTGATCCACCGGCCGCCCACCGAACCAGCTGCCGGAGCTCACCGGTTCCACCACCCGATGCACAGATGACGGAGTACAACGTGTCCGACCAGCGCGACGACGAGGTCCTCGACGTGGAGGACGAGTTCGACGTATCCGCTGACTCCGACGACGACATCGATCTCGACTTGGGCTTCGACGACTCCGACGACGACGATGACGACGACGACCTGTTCAAGGACCTCGAGGTCGAGGCCGACGACGAGGACGACGACGTGCCGGTGGCCGCGGACAGCGAGTACGCCGCCGACGACGAGGCGGAGGACGGCGCGGCCGACGAGGACGACTCCGACGACGAGCCGGTGGTGGTCGTGGCATCCGCCGACGCCGCCGAGGAGGCCGAGGTCGTGACCGCGGCCGACGTCGACGACGCCGCCGGCGAACTGGCCGACGAGACCGCCGCGACCGACAGCACCGAGGCCGACGCCGAGGACGACGAGGTCGTCTACGCGAGCGACGAGGCCGAGGAGTCCGGCCCGACCGACGCCGAGGCGGCGGTCGACGGACCGGACGAGGACGACGAACCAGCCGAGGAGGTCGAGCCGGAGGAGCCGGGCGACCCGCTGGAGGAACTGCGCAGCACGCTGCGCTCCCAGATCGGCGACTGGTACGTGGTGCACACGTACTCAGGGATGGAGAACCGGGTCAAGGGCAACCTGGAGAACCGGATCAACTCCCTGAACATGGAGGACTACATCTTCGAGATCGTCGTGCCGACCGAAGAGGTCGCCGAGATCAAGAACGGGCAGCGCCGGATGGTCAAGCGCACCGTGCTCCCCGGTTACGTGCTGGTCCGGATGGACCTGACGGACGAGTCCTGGTCGACCGTGCGGCACACGCCGTCGGTGACCGGCTTCGTCGGGAACAGCCAGAAGCCCGTGCCGCTCAGCCTCGAAGAGGTCGAGAAGATGCTCGCTCCGGCCGTCGTGGCGGCGGCCGAGGCGGCGGCTGCCGAGACCGGTGCCGCACCCACCAAGACCGCGGCCAAGAAGAAGGTCGAGGTCGCCGACTTCGGTGTGGGCGACTCGGTCATGGTGGTCGACGGGCCGTTCGCGACCCTGCACGCCACGATCACGGAGATCAATGCCGACGCCCAGCGGATCAAGGCGCTGGTGGAGATCTTCGGCCGGGAGACCCCGGTGGAACTCAGCTTCAGCCAGATCCAGAAAGTCTAAGGACCCGAGAGAATGCCTCCCAAGAAGAAGATCGCTGCCCTCGTGAAGGTGCAGCTCCAGGCCGGCGCCGCGACTCCGGCCCCGCCGGTCGGTACCGCGCTCGGTCCGCACGGCGTCAACATCATGGAGTTCTGCAAGGCGTACAACGCCCAGACGGAATCCATGCGTGGCAACGTCGTGCCGGTCGAGATCACCATCTACGAAGACCGTTCCTTCACCTTCGTCACCAAGACGCCGCCGGCGCCGGAGATGATCAAGAAGGCCGCCGGTCTGCAGAAGGGTTCGGCCGTCCCGCAGAAGGACAAGGTCGGCAAGATCACCAAGGACCAGGTCCGCGAGATCGCCACCACCAAGATGCCGGACCTGAACGCCCGGGACATCGACGCCGCGATGAAGATCATCGAGGGCACCGCCCGCTCGATGGGCGTTGTCGTAGAGAAGTAGTAGTCACACCAGGCCCGCACAGCGTGGGCCGGCAGGTGTGGGAGGGCGATCGAGCGACCGCCCGACGACCACAACGGACGATGAGCACCGTCCGCAAACAGGAGACTGGACATGGCACAGCGCAGCAAGAGCTACCGCGCGATCGCGGAGAAGATCGACTTCGACCACCTGTACTCCCCGCTGGAGGCGATCCGTTTCGCCAAGCAGGGTGCGACCGGCAAGAAGTTCAACTCGACCATCGACGTCGCGATGCGCCTCGGGGTCGACCCCCGCAAGGCTGACCAGATGGTGCGCGGCACCGTCAACCTTCCGCACGGCACCGGCAAGACGGCACGGGTCCTCGTCTTCGCCACCGGTGAGAAGGCCGAGGCCGCCCTGGCCGCCGGCGCCGACTTCGTCGGTGACGACGACATGATCAAGAAGGTGACGGACGGCTGGCTCGACTTCGACGCCGTCGTCGCCACCCCCGACCTGATGGGCAAGGTCGGCCGGCTGGGCCGCGTGCTCGGCCCGCGTGGTCTGATGCCGAACCCGAAGACCGGTACGGTCACCCCGGACGTGACGAAGGCTGTCACCGACATCAAGGGCGGCAAGATCGAGTTCCGGGTCGACCGGCACGCGAACCTGCACTTCATCATCGGCAAGGTCTCCTTCGACGAGGCCCAGCTGGTGGAGAACTACAGCGCCGCACTGGAGGAGATTCTCCGGCTGAAGCCCTCCAGCTCGAAGGGTCGCTACATCAAGAAGACCGTCTTCTCGACGACGATGGGGCCGGGCGTCCAGGTAGACCCGAACGCCACCCGCAACCTCCTCGAGGAGAACGCCGAGGCCTGAGCCTCGCTTCTTCCAGCAGCACCCGCAAGACACCCGAAGGGCCCCGGTCACCAGACCGGGGCCCTTCGGGCTTGTCAGCTGTCGTTGCTGGGGGTTGGTCAGCGGGTGATGAGATCTGGGGTGAGGTCTGCGATGGTAGGGGAGCCGACCAGGCGCATGGCGTGGGTCAGTTCTTCGCCGAGGTCGGTGAGTAGGCGGGTGACGCCGGCGGAGCTGTCTACGGTGAGGGCCCAGAGGGCGGGGCGGCCTACGAAGACGGCGCGGGCGCCTAGTGCCAGAGCGGTGAGGACGTGCTCGCCGCGGCGGATTCCGCCGTCGACGTAGATCTCGGTCGGGGTTCCGGCGAGGGCCTCCGCCACCTCAGGCAGAGCCCGGGCGGTCGGGATGGCGCCGTCCAGTTGGCGGCCGCCGTGGTTGGAGACGATGATCCCGGCGGCGCCCGCGTCGGCGCAGCGCTTGGCGTCGTCGCCACGCAGGACGCCCTTCACCAGGACCGGGAGTCCGGTGCGCTCGGCGAGCCAGCCGATCACGTCCGGGGTCAGGTTGTCCGCCTTGCCGAGGTCCTCGACGGCGTACTCGCCCTCGTCGAGGTTCGCCAGCAGATGACCCGGCTGGATCACCTCCCAGATGGTCGGCCCGTCATCCTCCTTGCGCCCGACCACCGGCGTATCAGCAGTCAGTACGACGGCCCGCGCGCCGGCCGCGACCGCCGCGTCGAGCATCCGCAGAGTCACGTCGCGGTTCTTGACCACGTAGATCTGCAGCCACCAGGGAGCCCCCGCCGCACCGATGTCGGCGAACGTGGTACCGGCGTTGCTGGAGATTCCGATCACCGAGTTCGCCGCGGCGACGCCTGCCGCCATGGCCGCCTCGCCGCCCGGGTCGGCCTGTCGCTGCAGGGTGGTCGGTGCCACCAGCACCGGTCCGTCGACCGGCGTCCCGAGCACGGTGGTCGAGATGTCGACCGTCGACACATCCGTCAGCACCCGCGGGCGGAACCGGTACGCGTTCCAGGCCGCGGTGGCCTCGCCGACGCTGATCCCGCCCGCGGAACCCTGCCGGAAGTACCGGTGTACCGGCTCCGGCAGCTTCTCGGCGGCAGCCGCTTCCAGACCGTCGATCCATCGCATAAAACCTGATCCTGCCATCCCGAGGTAAAGTTGGCGTCGTGAAGCAGTATGGGCAGCGATTTCCGCGCCCCGGCCGGCACAGTGGTGCCGACGGGGTGAGCTGCTGCTGCGCTCTCTCCTGAGGTGACCGCGGCCGGTCGGGGTGTCTTGACCCTCGACCCAGCTGCTCCCAGGAGAGAACTCATGTCTGTACTCACTGCCGAAGAACTGCACGCCGCCCTCGCCCTGCGCGACCTCAGCGATCCCGCCCAGGGACCGCACGCGATCCAGCTCATCGTCGACCAACTCCGTACTGCGCTCGGCCAGGCCTGGCCGTACACCGAGATCTGGACCAGACGGGACCACCCCGTCGTCTCCTTGGCCGACAACTACGACAATCTCGGGTACGCCGCCGGCGCGGTCACCCGCGAGGCCAGGTACACGCGGTACGCCTCGGCCGGCGAGGTACTGCGCAGCCACACGTCGGCGATGATTCCGCCGGCGCTTCGCGAGCTGGCCGGATCCGGCGCCTCCGACGTGCTGATGGTGTGCGCGGGGATCTGCTACCGGAGGGACTCCGTCGACTGGCAGCACACCGGTACTCCGCACCAGCTGGATCTGTGGCGGATCAGCCGCAACGTCACGCTCGGGGAGACCGAGCTCGAAGGGATGATCGCCCGGCTGGTCGACACGGTGCTGCCCGGGCAGACCTACCGCACGGTGCCGGCGGTCCATCCGTACACGATCCACGGCCGGCAGATCGACGTCCTGCTCGAAGACCAGTGGATCGAGATCGGCGAGTGCGGGGTCGCGGCGCCGCACGTCCCGCGGATGGCCGGACTCGACGAGAGCTGGACGGGTCTCGCGATGGGCCCGGGGCTCGACCGGTTGCTCATGCTGCGCAAGGGGATCCGCGACATTCGGTTGCTCCGGTCAACGGATCCGCGGGTGGCGGCGCAGATGCGGGATCTGACGCCGTACAAGGAAGTGTCGGCGATGCCCGCGGTACGGCGGGATTTGTCGGTGGTGGTCGGCGCGGAGGTCGACATCTCCGCCGAGGCGCTCGGTGATCGGGTCAGGCAGGTTCTGGGCGCCGATGCCGACGCGGCCGAGTCGGTCGAAGTACGGGGTGAGACTCCGTACGACGACCTGCCCGAAACGGCGCGGGCCCGGCTCCGACTCGAACCGGGCCAGCGCAATGTGCTGGTCAGGCTGGTCCTCCGCCCGCTCGATCGGACCCTCACCGACGCGGAGGCGAACCAGTTGCGCGATCGGGTCTACTCCGCGCTCCACGAGGGGCCGGTGCTGGAGCTGATCGGCCAGTAGTTGGGGAGGGCGTTCAGGTAAGGGCGGTGCTGAAGGTAGTGGCCTTGGTGGTGATTTCGGACCAGCGGGCGGCCGCGACGTCGGCGGGGGAGACGACGTCGGTGCCGGCGCTGACTGCCAAGGCACCAGCCTCCAGGAACTGGCGGGCGTTGTTGGCGTTCACTCCACCCGAAGGCACCAGCGGTACGCCGGGGAACGGGCCGGCGAGGTCCTTCAGGTATTTCGGGCCCAGGTGGTGGGCGGGGAAGATCTTCACCGCGTCGGAGCCGAGCGCCACCGCGGTCATCACCTCGGACGGTGTGAACGCGCCCAGCACGATGGGGATCCCCGCACCATGGGCGGCGGCCACGATCGGCGCCGCCTCGGGGCCCTGGCCGGGCGTGACCAGGAACTGGGCGCCGGCATCCACCGCCGCCTTGGCCTGCGCGGCGGTCTGCACCGTCCCTGCGCCCACCACGGCCCCGGTGTCACCGGAAGCAGCGCGCTCGAGGTGCCGCGGCAGATCCGGGGTGGTGAACGTCAACTCGATCACATGAATGCCGCCGGCAACCAACGCGGAGCACAGGTCGCGCGCGTCGTCGATCACGGGCGCGCGGACGACGCTGAGGACGCGGTCCTGGCGGAGCAGGTCGAGGGTGGACATCTAGTTTCCTTCCAGTGGGGTACGGCGGATCGCGCGGCCGGGCAGTGCGTCGGTGCGCCGCCCGTCCTCGATCACGGGGACGCCACCGACGAGAACCCAGGGGATCCCCTCGGCCTGCTGGCGTGGGTTGTCGAACGTGGCGGTGTCACGCACGGCGCCGGGATCGAAGAGCACGAGATCCGCGTGATACCCCTCGCGGATCAGCCCTCGATCGGCCAGCCGAAGCCGGCGCGCGGGACGGCCGGTCAGGTGGTGAATGCAGTCGGCAAGCTCGAGCACACCCAACTCTCGGACATAGTGCGAGAGGTAGCGCGGGAAGGTGCCCCAAGCGCGCGGATGGGGTTTGCTGCCGACCAGGATCGCGTCCGAACCGCCCGTGTGGGTCGGGTGCTTCATGATCGCCCGCACGTTCTCCTCATGGCCGACGTGCTGAAGGATCGTGGTGGCGAGGTTGTCCCGGATCAGGAGGTCGAAGAACACCCACGACGGTGGTTTCCCGATCCCGGTCGCGATCGCCGCGACGGTGTTGCCGACCGCGCCGCTCAGCGCCTCGTTCCGCACGCCACCGATCTCGATGGTGTTCCAGTCCGTGACGCAGCCGTGGCAGCCGTCGGTGCCGACCTGCTCCAGTTCGTAGGTGATCCGCTCGCGGTCCGCCGGGTTGGCCAGCCTGGCGAGCAGCGCGTCCGCGCCGCCCTCGGCGGTCCAGCTCGGCAGGATCGCCGACAGTGTCGTTGCCCCCGGCGAATATGGATAAGTGTCGGTGGTGATGTCGACGCCGGCCGCGAGCGCCTCATCGATCATCGCCAGCAGGTCGACGCCGCGGCCCTTGTTCGGCTCGAAGTTCATCGTCGCGTGGGTCAGATGCAGGGCGCACCCGGACCGCCGGGCCACCTCGACCATCTCGCCGTACGCTTCCAGCGCGCCCTTGCCGTAGGACCGCTGGTGCGGGCTGTAGTAGCCGCCGTACTCCGCCACGATCTCGCACAGTTCGACCAGTTCGGCGGTGTCGGCGAACATGCCGGGCGTGTAGGTCAGACCGCTGCTCATCCCGGCCGCGCCCTGGGCGAGTCCCTCCGCGAGCAGCCGCTTCATCTCGGCGAGCTCGGCCGTGGTCGCCGGGCGGTTCGCCGTACCGACGACCATCATTCGCAGCGTCCCTTGCGGGACCAGGTACGCCGCGTTGCAGGCGATCCCCTGGTCGAGCCGGTCGAGATACCCGGCGACGGTGGACCAGGAGAAGTCGAAGTCGTCGGGCTCCCCGTTCCACCCGGCGATCTGGCGCCGTACGGCGGTCCGGGTGGTGTCGTCGATCGGCGCGAACGACAGACCGTCCTGGCCGAGCACCTCCAGCGTGACGCCCTGGCTGACCTTGGCCGTGTGGTCCGGATTCGCCAGGATCTGCAGATCCGAGTGCGCATGCATGTCGATGAACCCCGGCGCCAGCACCAGCCCATCCGCCGCGATCATCCGCCCCGCGTAGCTTGCGGCGCCGGGCGGGTGGATGCCGGAGATCCGCCCGTCCTCGACCAGCACGTCCGCAAGCACGCCGGGCGAGCCGGTGCCGTCGATCACAGTGGCGCCGGTGATCAGCAGATCTGTCATCTCGAACTCATCAGAAGAAGGTCCGCACCAGATCGACCACGACCGGATCGTCGGCCTCCGGATCGTCGATGACCGGAATCAATCCCCACTTGTCGAACGCCGTGCACGGATGCGACAGCCCGACCCGCAACTCGTCCCCGATCACCAACGGCGCCACCCCGTCGGGAGAGAACCGCAGGAACCCGTGCTGATCGTTGACCTTCGTGACCGTCATCCCCTCGACCTTGCTCACCGTCTCGCCGGCCGCCCGCGGCCGGAGCAGCTGAGGCTCGGGCAACCCCTCGTCGAAGGGAAGATCGCGCTTGCCCGCATCGAAGATCGCCAACCCCGCTTCAGGTTGCGAGGTGATCCGCACCCAGCCATGCATGGCCGGAACCAGCCGGTCGCCATCGGTTCGCGGTACCGAGCCAAGCGGAGAGACCTCCCGGTAGTACCCGTCGTCGTGAGCGATGTAGGCACCAGACCGCAGCACCACCCTCGCCCCGTTCTCGCCGAGCGGCGCGAGCACCTGCGCCACCTGCTCGAAGTACGCGCTGCCACCGGCGCTGACCACCGGTACTACGTCGGCGTCGTACGAGTTGTCCTCCTGCAGGCGGGTGTGGACGGCGGCGAGCACGTCGAGGTACGACCGGACGTGCTCGAGCCCGGCCTCGTCCGCACCGTGCGCGATGGCGCCTTCGTAACCGGCGACCCCCGCCAACCGCAGCGTGGTTGACTCCAGGATCTGGGTCGCGACCGCCAGCGCGCTCTCGGCATCCCGCGCCCCGGTCCGCCCATCGGCTCCACCGACCTCCACCAGTACGTCGAGCCGCCGCGCGCCGGGGGTCACGTAGGCGGAGCGGGCCGCCTCCATCAGTTCGACCGTGCGGACCGAGTCCGCCCAGACCAGCACCTCGAACGACGGGTCGGCCGCGAGCTCGTCCGCGATCCAGCGCAGCTGCAGCGGGGAGATGACCGAGTTGGCGACGATGACCCGGCTCACTCCATAGGCCCGGGCGACGCCGAGCTGGAAGGCGTTCGCGAGGGTGATCGCCCACGAACCGGCCTCGAGCTGCATCGCCCAAAGCGCCGGGGCCATCGTCGTCTTGCCGTGGGGTGCGAGCTCTACTCCGTGCTTGGTGCACCAGCTGGCCATGGTGGCGACGTTGTGTCGCAGGCCCGGGCCGGAGAGCGTGAGGAGGGGAGTGGGCAGTTGGGACAGGCGCGGCTGGTCCGCCAGGATCTCGGTCACCGTCCGGCCCCAGAACGCGGGCGGCAGTGCCTTGTCCTGCCAGGTCGCCGGCTCGCCCGCCAGAGCGGCAACGGCGGCGGCATCGTACGAAGCTGACATGAGAGTCCCCCGGAGGCGCAGGATTGCATATAATGCAACTGTCGTTGCGTATGTTGACGTATCGGTTGTAGCATCGCGGCAGAACTTCGTCAACGCAACGGCCGGAGAGGGACTGCCCATGGTCGACCTGGTGCCCCGCGCGGTCTGCATCGGGGAGGCGATGATCATGCTCGCCGCGGATACCGGTGCCCCGCTCGAGGATGTCGAGACCTTCCGCCGCTCGGTCGGCGGTGCGGAGTGCAACGTCGCGGGCGGGCTGTCCGCGCTCGGGATCCCCACCAGTTGGGTATCGCGACTCGGAGCCGACGGATTCGGTCGCCACGTCCTGCGCGATCTGGAGAGCCGCGGCGTCGAGGTCGGCGGAGTTGAGGACGACCCGACCAGGCCGACCGGGCTGTATGTGAAGCACACCATCGCCGGGCGCACGAGGATGCACTATTACCGCTCCGGCTCGGCTGCCGCCGCGATGGATGCGGCCTTCCTCGACCGTCCGGCTGTGCGGAACCGCCTGGTCGGCGCCGAGTTGGTGCACACCACCGGCATCACCGCGGCCATCTCGACGACCGCGGTCGACCTGCTGGATCGACTGGCCGCGCTGCGAGACACGCTCGGCCTCACCCTGAGCGTCGACCTCAACTGGCGACCAGCGTTGTGGCGTGACCTCGACCCGGCTCCACTGTGGCGCCTGCTGCGCGCGGCCGATGTCGTGCTGATCGGCGCCGACGAGGCGATGCTGTTCGCCGGCACCAGCGACCCGGCCAAACTGCGCGAACTCCTCGGTCCACGGGCGACGCTCGTGGTGAAGTCCGATGCCCACGTAGCGCTCGCAATGGAGCCGGACGGTCGCCAGACAGAGGTTCCCGCGCTAAGTGTCGAGGTGGTGGAACCGGTAGGAGCTGGAGACGCCTTCGCCGCCGGCTACCTGGCAGCGACCTTGCAAGGACTGCCGATGGTGCAGCGGCTGCGGCTCGGACACCTGAGCGCAGCGGCGGTGCTGGTCGTGCCCGACGACCACGCGACGCCACCTGAAGCGGCAGTCCGGCAGATCCTGCTCGATTGCTCGGAAGACGACTGGGCCGGCACGCGCGTAGGCCCGACCGGTATCGAATCACCAGCGCTGGTGGGAGGTGCGGTGTGAGCCAGAGCCTGGCGAGAGCCCTGCAGATCCTGGTGAGTCTCGGCGAGGGTGACCGCTCGCTGGACCAGCTCGCGACCGAGCTGGACGTGCACAAGACGACAGTCCTGCGTCTGCTGCGGACGATGGAGGCCGAGCGCTTCGTGCGACGGGATGAGTCGCACAGGTACCGGTTGGGGTCGCGCCTGTTCTCCTTGGCCGATGCCGCGCGCGAGCAGCACGTAGTACGGGCTGTTGCTGCGCCGCATCTGCGCCGGCTGAACCAGAAGACCGGGCAGACCGTGCACCTGGCGGCGTACGAGAACGGGCAGGTCATCTACATCGACAAGCTCGACAGCGTGCAGTCGGTCCGGATGTACTCGCAGATCGGCGTACCGGCGGCGCTGCACTGCACCGCTGTCGGCAAGGTGCTGCTGGCGGCCCAGCCGAAGCGGCAGCGGGAGGCCCTGCTGACCAGCATCGAGTACCACCAGTTCACGCCGAACACGATCTCCGGTCCGGACGAACTGCGCGATGAGCTTGACCTGGTCCGCCAGCAGGGCTGGGCACATGACCGGGCCGAGCACGAGTCGTTCATCAACTGCATCGGCGCACCGATCGCCGAGCGTTCCGGCCGGGTGGTCGGGGCCGTCTCCGTCTCCGTGCCGGACGTTCTGCTCAACTATGAGCAGGTGCTGGAGTTGCTGCCCGACCTGCTCGCCACCACGGCCGCCATCGGCGCCGACTACCACTGATCGAGAGGAACCTCGAATGTCCGACAAGACCGTCGTCTCCACCCCCGACGCCCCGGCGCCGATGCCGATGTTCTCCCAGGGAGTCCGCAAGGGGAACATCCTGCAGGTGTCCGGCCAGGGCTCGGTCGACCCGGAGAGCGGCCAGTTCGTCTTCGAGGGTGACGTCAAGGCGCAGACCACCCGGGTGCTGCAGAACATCGAGGCGATCCTCAAGGCCGGCGGCGCGACCTTCGACGACGTGGTGATGCTGCGCGTCTATCTCACCACCCGGGACGACTTCGTCGCGATGAACGACGTGTACGCCGAGTTCGTCGGCACCCGCACCCCGAGCGGCGTCCTGCCGTCGCGCACCACCGTCTTCACCGGCCTGCCGCTGGAGTCGATGCTGGTCGAGATCGACGCCCTCGCCGTCCTGTCCTGACAGCCGGGACCGCCGTCTCACCATGTAGTTGAGAGTGGCACGATAGCCGGGATGACAGACCCGGTCAGTCTCTGGAAGATCGCTCCCTCGGTCTATCTGCCGGCGCTGCTCTACGGCATCGGCCAGGGGGCGATCGCTCCCGTTGTCGCCCTGTCCGCGCTCGAACTCGGCGCCCCGATCGCGGTCGCCAGTTTGGTCGTCGCCGCGGCCGGGGTCGGCCAGGTCATCGGCGACATCCCGGCCGGCTCGCTCACCGCCAAGATCGGCGAGCGCCGCGCGATGCTGCTCGCCACGGTCCTGGTCTCGCTCGCGCTGGCCGCCTGCCTGGTCGTCCCGACCGTCTGGGGCCTGGCCATCGCGATCGGCCTGACCGGTGTCGCCGGAGCCGTCTGGGGCTTGGCACGGCAGGCCTACCTGAGCGAGGCAGTCCCGCTGCGGATGCGAGCCAGGGCGCTTTCAACCCTCGGAGGCGTCCAGCGGATCGGCTCCTTCATCGGCCCGTTCCTGGGCGCCTTCGCGATGAAGTTCCTCGGCACCGACGGCGCGTACTGGGTCCACCTCGTCGCTGCGGTGCTCGCCTGCGTGGTCCTGCTCAGCCTGCCCGACCTCGAGTCCGTACGCCGAAGCCGCGCGGCCAACCCGGTGGTCATGCAGTCCACCGCCGCCGTGATCCGCGACCACCTCCCCGTACTGCGAACGCTAGGCGTCGGCGCGCTCCTCGTCGGCGCCGTACGGGCGTCCAGGCAGGTGGTGATCCCGCTCTGGGCCGAGCACATCGGCCTCGACGCGCAGACCACCAGCATCATCTTCGGCGTCTCCGGCGCGGTGGACATGCTGCTCTTCTATCCGGCCGGCTCGGTGATGGACCGGCTCGGCCGCAAGTGGGTCGCAGTACCGTCCATGCTCGTGCTCGGCCTCGCGCACCTGCTCCTGCCGCTGACCCACTCGGTCACCATGCTGACCGCGGTCGCCTTGCTGATGGGAGTCGGCAACGGCCTCGGGGCCGGCATCATCATGACGCTCGGCGCCGACGCCTCACCGCCGGGCGGCCGGGCCCAGTTCCTCGGCGCCTTCCGCCTCTTCGCCGACACCGGCAACGCGGGCGGTCCCTTCCTCGTCGCAGCGGTGACAGCCCTGTCCAGCCTCGGGCCCGCGGTACTGTTCATGGGCCTCACCGGCTGGGCCGCGGCGATCGCGATGAACCACTGGATCCCGCCGCGTCCACACCTGCCGGAGTAACCGATTTGGTGGCGGCGTCACCGGCGGTTACTCTTGAGGCTGCCGAAGACCGCTGGTCGTTGCTCCCGGAGCAACTGAAGGTCCCACAAGTTCGTGGGCGGCCCGCGCAGGTGACAAGTAAGTGAGAGTAGTTTCTTCACGCCCTTGCGCCTGCGCAGGGGCGTTTTCGATGTTGAGGGTCCTGGCCGGTGCGGCGAACGAAGCCCAACCCTGTGTCACAAGCAGGGCGGAAGGAGACCCATGGCGAGGCCGGACAAGGCAGCCGCCGTCGCAGAGCTCACTGAGAACTTCAAGAGCTCCAACGGCGCCGTGCTGACCGAGTACCGCGGACTCACCGTGGCGCAGTTGCGGCAGTTGCGCACTACGCTCGGTGACGACGTGAACTACGCCGTGGTGAAGAACACGCTGACCCAGATCGCGGCCAAGGACGCGGGAGTGGAGTCGTTCGACTCGCTGCTGCAGGGTCCGTCGGCCATCGCCTTCATCAAGGGCGACCCGGTGGTCGCGGCCAAGGGGCTGCGTGACTTCGCCAAGGCCAATCCCCTTCTCGTCATCAAGGGTGGTGTGCTGGACGGCAAGGCACTCAACTCTGACGAGATCAACAAGCTCGCTGACCTGGAGTCGCGTGAGGTTCTCCTCTCGAAGCTCGCAGGTGCGATGAAGGCGGCCCCGCAGCAAGCGGTGTCGTTGTTCGCTGCTCCGCTGTCGCAGGCCGCGCGCCTGTTCGCGGCGCTGCAGGACAAGCTGCCGGCCGGCGACGCCCCCGTGGCGGACGAGGCTCCGGCTGCGGAGACGGTACAAGATGCCGCCGACGCACCTGCCGAGGCGAGCACCGAGGAGACCGCGTCAGCCGACAGCTGACCCGATCCACTCACGCAACACCCCAATCAGTGATCACCTAGCAACACACTTACGGAAGGACCGCCAAAATGGCGAAGCTCAGCACCGAAGAGCTGCTCGGCCAGTTCAAGGACCTCACCCTGCTCGAGCTCTCTGAGTTCGTGAAGGCCTTCGAGGAGGAGTTCGGCGTCACCGCCGCCGCTCCCGTCGCAGTCGCCGCCGCCGCGGGTGCCCCCGGCGCCCCGGCCGAAGAGGCTGTCGAGCAGGACGAGTTCGACGTCGTCCTGGAGTCGGCCGGCGACAAGAAGATCCAGGTCATCAAGGAGGTGCGCGGTCTCACGAGCCTCGGCCTGAAGGAGGCCAAGGACCTCGTCGAGGGTGCGCCGAAGGCCATCCTGGAGAAGGTCGACAAGGCTGCCGCGGAGAAGGCCAAGGAGGCCCTCGAGGGCGCCGGCGCCACCGTCACCCTGAAGTGACCCGTGCGGCCTGAGCCGCACAACCAAGCAGTACGCCGAAGGGCGGTCCTACCCAGGGCCGCCCTTCGTCACGTTCCGCGGCATGTTCCGGAGCAGGTGCCGGAGGATGGAGACCCAGGCCAGCGCCCAGCACCAGCCGGCCAGGATGTCGCTCGGATAATGCCGTCCGAGCACCAGTTGCGACAGTCCGACGACCAGCAGCAAGCCTGCGCCGAGGGCCGCCCAGAAGCGCCGTCGCAGGATCAGCGCCACGGCGCCGGCAAGAGCCGCCGTGTTCGCCGCATGACCGCTCGGAAAGCTGTACTCGGACACCTCCGGCGGCAGCGGCCACAGGTCCGGCCGCGACCGCCCGACGAGTTCCTTCAGCAGCGGATTCACTGCCCACACGACACCGACCCCGGCAGTGAAGAACAGCATGTCCGCCCAGCGGCGCAGAACGAGGAGAACAGCCAGTACGACGACTGCGACGGCTGCGAGTGGTTCGAGTTCGGTCAGGTCGCTGACGACCTTCGCAGCTGTCGCGTCGTCGTGCAGCCAGACGAGGAGATCCTCCTCGCCGGTCAGACGCCGATCCGGTGCCATGGGCCCCAGATGGCGAAGGACATGCCGCGGCTGGCCTGGATGTTGACGAACAGGGTGCGACCGTCCGGGCTGAAGGTCGAGCCGGCGAACTCGTCGCCGGACCGGTCCACCCCGGTGCTGCTGGTCAGCCGGTTCAAGGCGATGTCCCAGAGTTGGCCGCCGCGCGACAGGCCGCGCAGGTAGTTGTCCTCGGTGTTGTCCTCGCAGAGCACCAGGGTGCCGCGCGGGCTGGTCGTCACGTTGTCCGGGAAGTCCAGCGTCGATCGGTTCGGCGACTGGTAGATGAGCTGCAGCTTCCGGGCGCGGGTGTGGTACGCCCAGACCTGGCCGAAGCCGTTGCCGTAGCCGTTGACGGAGTCAGGTCCGGTTTCGGCCGCGCCACCGCCCTGGGTGGAGCAGAAGTACACGATGTTCTTGTCGTAGACCTGCCCCTCCAGCCGGGAGAAGTACGCCGCGCCCTGCGATCTGCCCTGGTCACCGACGTACACCAGCGCCTGGTCGTTCGTCGTCGGCGCGGTCTGTCCCGGCGTGTACGGGAAGCGCGGCGCGGGGTCGTCGATGTCGACCCAGCGCACGTCGTACGTCGCCCGCCGCGGCTGTTCGGCGGCCAGGTTCAGGTTCGGGCGCCCCTTCACCGCGAGCATCTGCAACCGGCCCTTGTTGTCCATCCGGCCGGTCCGCATCGGGTTTTTGGCCGGGCGGTAGCGATAGAACCCGGAGGGGAAGGCGAAGTTGTCCTCGGTCAGGTAGAGGAATCCGTCGACCGGGTCGAACGCGACCGCCTCGTGCGCGAAGCGGCCGGCCCGGGTGATCGGCTGCCGGTCCGACTGACCGACGGCCGGTACCTCGAAGACGAACCCGTGCGGCTGGGTCAGCGACACGTTCGGCGCACCGGTGAAGTCCGGCCCGACGTCGGGCCCGTTCACCGTTTCCTCGCAGGTGATCCAACTGCCCCACGGCATCACGCCGCCGCTGCAGTTCATCATCGTGCCGTTCAGGCTGGTGTAGGAGTCGACCACCTCGCCCGTCGGCGTCACCTCGATGGTGGTCGTCCCACTCTGCGCCCGGGAGTCGTACGGCGTACCGGGGCCGAACGGGGTGCCCGGGTTGTTCACTTCGTGGTTGCGGACCAGCCGGACGGTGCCGTTGCGGCCGCGGAACGCGCCCATGCCGTCGTGCCGGCCGGGCAACTGGGTGCCGTCACGGAGTACGACCGGGAACTCCGTGTCGTGGAAGGACCGGTAGTTGAATCCCTCCGGCAGGTGCAGTCTGACCTTGCCGTCGCGCTGGTCCGGGATCGCCCGCAGCGCCCGGAACGGCGCGTTGCCCTTCGGGTCCGCCAGCGCCTGCCGGGCCACGAAGCCCTCGAACGGGCCGGCCGCCAGGACACCCCCCGCGACCGCCATGCCGCCTCTGAGGAAAGTCCGTCGCTCGATGCTCATCTGCCCATCCCCTTTCGTCGAGCCACCCTTCCGAAGCTAGTCTGCTGGCCGACCTGCCGACAGTCCTCGGCCGCACTGGTCTGTGACCCTCCGTACGGAAAGTGATCAACGCGTGACCACAGCGTGACGAATCGGTCATCCAACACTTGACATACAGGGGTTACGCAAAAAGGTACTCGTGCGTAACCTAGGCAACCGCGCCCTCGTTGAACTGACGAAAGCACGTCGGTCGGGGCTGCACGACGAACCCGTGAGGAGGACCGGTGGGCGTAGAGGTCCGTGTCGAGGGACTGACGAAGTCCTTCGGAAGCCAGTTGATCTGGGGCGACGTGTCCCTGACGCTGCCCGCCGGTGAGATCTGCGTCATGCTGGGCCCTTCCGGTACCGGGAAGTCCGTATTCCTGAAGACTTTGATCGGCCTGCTCAAGCCGGACAAGGGCCACGTGCACATCGAGGGCGTCGACATCGCCACCTGCTCCGAGCGCCGGCTCTACGAGGTCCGCAAGCTGTTCGGCGTGCTGTTCCAGGACGGCGCGATGTTCGGCTCGATGAACCTCTACGACAACGTCGCCTTCCCGCTGCGCGAGCACACCCGCAAGTCCGAGGCCGAGGTCCGCTCCATCGTGATGGAGAAGATGGAGATGGTCGGCCTGGTCGGTGCCGAGAAGAAGCTGCCGGGGGAGATCTCCGGCGGGATGCGCAAGCGGGCCGGCCTGGCCCGCGCGCTGGTGCTGGAGCCGGAGATCCTGCTCTTCGACGAGCCCGACTCCGGCCTCGACCCGGTCCGGACCGCGTTCCTGAACCAGTTGATCATCGACCTGAACGAGATGACCCAGGCGACCTGCCTGATCGTCACCCACGACATCAACACCGCGCGCACCGTGCCGGACAACATCGGCCTGCTGTACCACCGGCACCTGGCCATGTTCGGCCCGCGGGAGATGCTGCTGTCCAGCGAGGAGCCGGTGGTCCGCCAGTTCCTGAACGCGCAGCGGATCGGCCCGATCGGCATGTCGGAGGAGAAGGACGCCGACGAACTGGCCGCCGAGGCCGACCAGGAACTGCCGCCGCTGCCGCCGATCCCGATCCAGCAACTGCCCAGCAGCGGGCTGCTCCGGCCGACCCAGCGCCCGCCGGGCCAATGGTGCGAGGACAACGGCGTGACGCCACCCCCCGGCTCCTTCGCCGGCGATGTGGTGGGGGCTACATGACTGTGCTGAATGCCGCGCTGCCGCGCGGCCGGTCACGGGGCCTCGACTCCCGGTCTTCCCTCGTCACTCCGGTAGACCGGGAGGCCCCGTGACCGTTTCGGCGACCGCCCCGCTGAAGCACGCCGGCTCGTTGTTTGCCTTCGCGCTTGATACCGCGCGGGCCTCGGTCCGGCGGCCGTTCCAGTTGCGCGAGTTCCTGCAGCAGGCCTGGTTCGTGGCCAGCGTGACGATCATCCCGACCGCGCTGGTCGCGATCCCGTTCGGCGCGGTGATCGCGCTCCAGGTCGGCGGGCTGATCAAGCAGTTCGGCGCGCAGGCCTTCACCGGGTCCGCGGCCGTCCTGGCGGTGGTCCGG
Source organism: Kribbella sancticallisti (assembly GCF_039530625.1). Taxonomy (NCBI): domain Bacteria; kingdom Bacillati; phylum Actinomycetota; class Actinomycetes; order Propionibacteriales; family Kribbellaceae; genus Kribbella; species Kribbella sancticallisti. The sequence goes on from NZ_BAAAOS010000056.1 coordinate 195,115, forward strand.
GAGGCGTCGCCGATCGCCACCGCGCTGCTGATCGCGGGCGCCGGCGGCTCGGCCATCTGTGCCGACCTTGGCGCGCGGAAGATCCGCGAAGAGCTCGACGCGATGATGGTGCTCGGCATCGACCCGATCCAGCGGCTGGTGGTGCCGCGGGTGCTGGCCACCATGCTGGTCGCCTTCTTCCTGAACGGTTTCGTCAGCGTGGTCGGCGTGATGGGCGGCTACGTGTTCAACGTGGTCCTGCAGGACGGCACGCCCGGTAGTTATATAGCCTCCTTCACCGCGCTCGCCCACCTGCCCGACCTGTGGCAGGGCCAGGCGAAGGCGCTGGTGTTCGGCTTCATCGCCGCGGTGGTCGCCTCGTACAAGGGGATGAACGCGGGCGGCGGCCCGAAGGGCGTCGGCGACGCGGTGAACCAGTCCGTGGTGATCACCTTCATGCTGCTGTTCGTCGCGAACTTCGCGATGACGGCGATCTACTTCCAGCTCGTTCCGCCGAAGGGGGCCTGACGTGACAACACAGTCTGCCCTCGACGTCTTGATCAAGAAGCCGCTGCACTCCTTGGACCGGCTGGGGGAGCAACTCGCCTTCTACATCAAGGCCCTGGCCTGGTCGGGCAAGTCGATCACCCGCTACCGCCGCGAGATCCTGCGGCTGCTGGCCGAGGTGACGCTCGGCACCGGTGCGCTGGCCGTCATCGGCGGCACCGTCGGCGTGATCACCTTCCTGGCCTTCTTCACCGGCACCGAGGTCGGCCTGCAGGGCTACTCGGCGCTGAACCAGATCGGGACGTCGGCCTTCGCCGGCTTCGTCAGCGCCTACATCAACACCCGCGAGATCGGCCCGCTGATCGCCGGGATCGCGCTGGCCGCGACGGTCGGCTGCGGCTTCACCGCGCAACTGGGCGCGATGCGGATCAGCGAGGAGATCGACGCGCTCGAGGTGATGGCGATCCCGTCGCTGCCGTTCCTGGTCACCACCCGGATCATCGCCGGCCTGATCGCGGTCGTCCCGCTGTACGTCGTCGGCCTGCTCTCCTCGTACTTCGCCACCCGGCTGACCGTGACCACCTTCTACGGGCAGAGTACGGGCACCTACGACCATTACTTCCATCTCTTCCTTCCACCAGGAGACGTGCTCTGGTCGTTCGGGAAGGTGCTCGTCTTCTCCGTCCTGGTGATCCTCGTGCACTGCTACCACGGCTACCACGCGACCGGTGGTCCGGCCGGAGTGGGCGTCGCGGTCGGGCGCGCAGTACGGACGTCCATCGTGGTGATCAACGTCGTCGACCTGCTGCTGTCGATGGCCATCTGGGGTACGACGACCACGGTCAGGCTGGCGGGGTAGCGCGATGACTGTATTGATTCCACGCCGGGAGGCCTCGTGACCAGACGAGTGCTCGGTACTGCCTTCATCGGGTTGGTCTGCTTCCTGCTCTGGCTGACCTACGCCTTCTACGCCAAGGTCTTCACCGACACGGTCGAGGTGAAGCTGCAGACGAGCCACATCGGCCTGCAGCTGAACCGGCACGCGGACGTGAAGCTGCGCGGCATCATCGTCGGCGAGGTCCGCAGCGTCTCCACCGACGGCTCCACCGCGACGGTGAACCTGTCCCTGAAGCCGGATCAGGTGAAGGAGATCTCCAGCCAGGTCAGCGCGCGGATCCTGCCGAAGACGCTGTTCGGCGAGAAGTACGTCGCGCTGGTGCCGCCCGAGGGCAAGGCGGGCCGGGCGATCCGGGCCGGCGACGTGATCTCGCGGGACAAGACGGCGGTCGGCATCGAGATCGAGAAGGTACTGAACGACGCGCTGCCACTGCTGCAGGCGGTCGACCCGGCTGATCTGAACGCGACCCTGAACGCGCTGGCGACGGCGCTGGAGGGACGCGGCACCGAGATCGCCGAGACGCTGACCCAGCTCGACGGCTACCTGAAGAAGCTGAACCCGAACGTGCCGAACCTGATCGCGGCCCTGACCAAGCTGACCAAGGTCTCGCAGATCTACGGCGACGCCACCCCCGACCTGGTCCGGGCGCTGCGCAACCTGACCATCACCGGCAACACGGTGGTGGAGAAGGAGCAGCAGTTGCAGAAGTTCTTCGTCGACGTGCAGGCGCTGTCGAGCACCGGCAACACCTTCCTGAAGCAGAACGAGGACCGGGTGATCCGCCTCGGCGAGGTGAGCCGGCCGGTGCTGGACCTGCTGGAGCGGTACTCACCGCAGTTCCCGTGCTTCCTGAAGGTGATGACGGACACCGCGCCGATCCTGAACGACACGTTCCGCAACGGGGCGCTGAACATCAACCTCGAGCTGATCACCAACCAGCCGACGCCCTACCAGCCGAACGAGACGCCGAAGTACCTGGACAAGCGCGGGCCCACCTGCGTCGGTAAGAACTACAGCCACCCGGGGGCGAAGCCGGGTCCGTACACCCAGGAGAACCCGGCGCCGTACATCACCGGTGAGGACGGCGTGATCGGCGACCACAACAAGAATGAGCGGTTCCCGCTGAACCTGCAGCTGAACAGGTCGGCCCCCGGCTTCGCGCTGGACACCGGCGGCGCCGGCACCCCGGCCGAGCAGACGGTGATCGACTCCTTCGCGGGACCGGTGATGGGGATCCCGGCCGGCGAAGTACCGGATCTGGCCACGCTGATGATCGGCCCGCTGGTCCGCGGAGGGCAGGTGAACCTGAAGTGAAGCTGCTGGACAAGAAGACCTCGATGGACACCGTGCGGCTGGCGATCTTCGTGGTGGTCACCACCATCGCGACCGCGCTGCTGGCCGTCACCATCGGCAACATCAGCTTCGCCGCGACGACGAAGTACCGGGCCGTCTTCACCGACGTGGTCGGGCTGAACAAGGGTGACGACATCCGGATCGCGGGGGTCAAGGTCGGGCAGGTCGACAAGATCGCCATCCACCAGGACACCCTGGCGATGGTCACCTTCAGCGTCGACTCCGACCAGGTCGTCGACACCTCGACCCGGGCGACGATGCGCTACCGGAACCTGGTCGGCAACCGCTACATCGCGCTCACCGAGGGCGTCGGCGGCGGCACCCGGATGAAGGCGAACGGCGTCATCGACAAGGACCGTACGGCGCCCGCGCTGGACCTGTCGGTGCTCTTCAACGGGTTCAAGCCGCTGTTCACCGCACTCACCCCGGCGGACGTGAACCAGTTCGCCTTCGAGGTGATCAAGGTGCTGCAGGGCGAGGGCGGCACGATCGAGAGCCTGCTGGCCCGGACCGCCTCGCTGACCACCACGCTGGCCGACGCGGACCAGGTGATCGGCGACCTGATCACCAACCTCACCTCGACCCTGCAGATCGTCTCGCAGCGGCAGCAGAACTTCTCCGCCCTGCTGGTGAACCTGCAGCGGTTCATCACCGGGCTGAGCCAGGACATCAACCCGATCCTCGGCTCGCTCGGCTCGATCAACTCGCTGAACACCAAGACAGCCGGCCTGCTGCAGCAGACCCGGGTGCCGCTGAAGGCGGACCTGGACCGGCTCCGGCAGGTCTCCACCACGCTGGACGACACCCAGGGGATCTGGGTGAAGACGCTGCAGAACATGCCGGACAAGCTGAACACGATGACCCGGACGGCGTCGTACGGGTCCTGGTTCAACTTCTTCCTCTGCGGCTTCGACGGCAACGTGACCCTGCCCCTGGGCACCCGGATCCCGCTCTCCTACGGCAACAACTCGGCGAGGTGTCAGCAGCAGTGAAACCTTTCCGCGAGCAGAACCAGGTCACCATCGGGGTGATCGGCCTGACGGTGATCGGGCTGGTCATGCTGGCCGCCTTCAAGGCGCAGGACCTGCCGCTGATCGGTGGCGGGACGAAGTACTCCGCGCAGTTCTCCGAGGCCGGCGGGCTGAAGCCGAACGACGAGATCCGGGTCGCCGGGGTGCGGGTCGGCCAGGTCCGCAAGGTCGAGCTCGAGGGCACCCACGTCCGGGTCGACTTCGTCGTCGACCGCGGGGTGAGGCTCGGCGAGAAGACCGGCGCCGAGATGAAGATCAAGACGCTGCTCGGGCAGAAGTACCTGAAGCTGAACCCGGCGGGTGGCGGCGAGCTGAAGGAAGGCGCGGAGATCCCGCTGGACCGGACCGTCTCGGCGTACGACGTGGTCGACGCGTTCACCGATCTCGCCAACACGACCGAGCGGATCGACACGGCCCAGCTGGCCCGGGCGCTCGACACGTTGTCCACGACCTTCAAGAACACCCCCGAAGAGGTGCGGGCGTCGCTGACCGGCCTGTCCCGGCTGTCGCGGAACGTGGCCAAGCGCGACGAGGAGCTGAAGAAGCTGCTCCAGCACTCCGACACGGTCACCAAGATCCTGGCCGACCGCAACCAGCAGTTGGTCAAGCTGATGAAGGACGGCAACACCGTCTTCCAGGCAGTGCAGGCCCGGCGCGCGCTGATCCACCAACTGCTGGTGTCGACGCAGAAGCTGTCCGCGCAGATCACCGCGCTGGTCCGGGAGAACCGCAAGGACCTGACCCCGACCCTGCAGAAGGTGAACGCGGTGCTCGCCGTCCTGCTGAAGAACCAGAACGCCCTGGACGCCAGCATCCGCGGCCTCGCGCCGTACGCCCGGGTCTTCACCAACACGCTCGGCACCGGGCCATGGTTCGACACCTACGTGGAGAACCTGGTGCCGGTCCCGGAGATCCCACTGCCCGCGGTACCGATTCCGGGGCTGCCGCCGATCCTGGCAGGTGGCCGATGAAGCCGGCTTCGGTGTCCCGGCTGATCGCGATCGGCGTCGTCCTGGTGGTGCTCGCCGTCAGCGTCGTCTCGCTGTGGCCGAACCCCGAGCGGGTCTCGGCGACGGCGTACTTCCCGCGCGCGGTCAGCGTCTACCCGGGCTCGGACGTGCGGATCCTGGGGATCAAGGTCGGCGAGATCGAGAGCGTCACGCCGGCCGGGCGGGCGGTCCGGGTGAAGTTCTGGTGGGAGGCCAAGCACAAGGTCCCCGCGACCGCGAAGGCGGTGATCGCCTCGCCGTCGATCGTGGCCGACCGCTACCTCCAGCTCACCCCGGCCTACTCCAAGGGTGACGTGATGGCCGACGGCGCGGAGATCCCGCTGGACCGGACCGCCGTACCGCTGGAGCTGGACCAGATCTACCAGAGCCTGAACGACCTGTCCGTCGCGCTCGGCCCGAAGGGCGCGAACGACCAGGGCGCGTTGTCGCGGCTGCTGGACGTGTCCGCGGCGAACCTGAACGGCCAGGGCGCCAAGCTGAACCAGACCATCACCGACGTGTCGACGCTGACCCAGACGCTCTCGGGCAACTCCAAGAGCCTGTTCAGCACGGTCCGGCAGTTGCAGACGTTCGTGTCCGCGCTGGCCGCGAACGACACCCTGGTGAAGCAGTTCAACACCAACTTCGCCGCCACCTCGACCACGCTGGCCGGCGAACGCAAGGACCTGGCGCTGGCGTTGTCGACGCTGGCCACGGCGCTGGGCGAGGTCGCGACGTTCGTCAAGGACAACCGCGCGCTGCTGAAGACCACCATCTCCAGCGCCACCGACATCTCCCAGATCCTGGTCAAGGAGAAGGCGGCGCTGGCCGAGATCATGGACACCGCGCCGCTCGGCCTGGGGAACCTGGCCCGCGTCTACAACCCGCAGTACGGGACGTTGGACCAGCGGGTCAACCTGGCCCAACTGGACGACCCGGCGAGGTTCATCTGCGCGTTGCTGCTGCAGGCAAAGCAGCCGATCTCCAACTGCTCCGCGCTCAAGCCAGTCTTCGACGCCCTGCCGAAGCTGCCGCTGCTGAGCGACATCACCGGCTCGGGCGGACCAGCCGGTACTCCGTGGGCGCCTGCCCCGAAGCCGAAGCTGCCGAGCCCCGACAATGTCGACGAGACCCTCGGCGGCCTGGTCCCGGGAGGCACCCGATGACGCGCCGCCGTACTGCGTTCGTGGCCGGCGTGGCCGCGATGGCCACCCTGCTGTCCGGCTGCGACTTCAGCGTGTACTCGCTGCCGTTGCCGGGCGGCGCCAAGATCAAGGGCCCGGCGTACACGATCACCGTCGAGTTCTCCGACGTGCTGGACCTGGTCCCGAAGTCCACCGTGAAGGTGGACGACGTCACCGTCGGCACGGTCGAGAAGGTCTGGCTGGAGGGCTACGTCGCCAAGGTCCGGGTGAAGCTGCCGAAGAGCCTGGAACTGCCCGACAACGCCCGCGCCACGATCCGCCAGACCAGCCTGCTCGGCGAGAAGTTCGTCTCGCTGGCGCCGCCGTCCGGGAGCGAGAAGCCGCGCGGCAAGCTGGAGAACGGCGAGCTGATCCCGCTGTCGCGGACCACCAGCAACGTCGAGGTGGAGCAGGTGCTGTCGGCACTCTCGCTGCTGCTGAACGGCGGCGGCGTGGCCCAGTTGCAGATCATCACCCAGGAGCTGAACAAGGCCCTGACCGGCAACGAGCCGGCCATCCGCAGCGTGCTGACCCAGCTGAACACGTTCGTCGGCACCCTGGACAAGAACAAGCAGCAGATCGTCACCGCGATCACCGCGCTCGACGGGCTGGCGAAGAAGCTGAACGCGCAGAAGGCGACGCTGGCGACCGCGATCGACTCGCTGCCGAAGTCGATCGCCACCCTGGACAAGCAGCGGGCCGCGCTGGTCAAGACGCTGCAGGCGCTGGCCACCCTGGGCAACACCGCGACCCGGGTGATCACCGCCTCCCAGAAGGACCTGGTGGCCAACCTGCGGTCCCTCTACCCGCTGCTGACCAAGCTGGCCGAGGCGGGGGAGAACCTGCCGAAGTCGCTCGAGCTGCTGCTCACCTACCCGTTCCCGGATGCCGCGGCGAAGGCCGTGAAGGGTGACTTCACCAATCTGAACATCACCCTGGACGTCAACACCAGGAAGGCGCTCGAGGGCATCCTCGCGCTGAATCTGCCAGACACCGGGCTCACCCTCGCGCCTCCCCAAGTCAGCCTGCCGGCGATCCCGACCAAGGGCTCCACCGGCCTGCTGCCGCCGCTGCCGGTCCCGACCGGGACGGCGACCAGTTGCATCACGCTGCTCGGCCAGCCCGTCTGTACGCAGACACTGAACCGGCCCGCGTTCGACCCGGAGCTGGCGAAGGTCCTGATGCCGGGGGTGGCCAAGTGATCACCAGAACGGTCCGGCTCCAGCTGATGGTGTTCCTGCTGATCACCGTCATCGGTGTCGCCTACGTGGGCGGCAAATACGCCCAGATCGACAAGCTGCTGTTCGACGACGACTACACGGTCAGCGCCAGCTTCGCGGAGTCCGGCGGCATCTTCTCCGGCGCCGAGGTGACGTACCGCGGTCAGCCGGTCGGCCGGGTCGGCGAGCTCGAGCTGCTCCCCGACGGCGTCGAGGTGGACCTCGACATCGACAAGAAGGTGAAGATCCCGAGCGACCTGCTGGCCGTGGTCGCGAACCGGTCGGCGATCGGCGAGCAGTACGTCGATCTGCAGCCGCGGCGCGACGGCGGTCCCTACCTGAAGGACCGCTCGAAGATCTCCCGGGAGAACACCGCGATCCCGATCGACACCACCGAGCTGCTGCTGAACCTGGACCAGCTGGTGAACTCGGTCGACAAGAACAGCCTGCGGACCACGGTCAAGGAACTCGGCGACGCGCTGCGCGGCCGAGGTACGGACCTGCAGAAGATCATCGACAGCTCGGGGTCGCTGATCAACGACGCGGACGCGAACATCCTGCAGACGATCAAGCTGATCAACGACGGCAACACCGTGCTGGCCACCCAGGTCGCCAGCGGGGACGCGATCAAGACCTGGGCGAAGAACCTGGCGCTGCTGTCCGACACCCTGGTCAGCTCCGACACGAACCTGCGCTCCGTGATCGACAACGGCTCGGCCGCCTCCCAGCAGGTGACGGCGCTGATCCAGGAGAACCGCGCGGACATCGCGGTGCTGCTCGGTAACCTGCTGACGGTGAGCGAGATAACCGCGGTCCGGCTGGATGCCGTCGAGCAGTTGCTGGTGGTGTACCCGGCGGTGTCGATGGGCGGGTACGTAGTACCGGCGAAGGATCCGGGGACCGGGCACTACGACGCCCACTTCGGCCTGGTGCTCGGCTTCAGCCCACCTGCCTGTCGGGCCGGCTACAACGGCACCGACAAGCGGGTCCCGCAGGACACCACGAACAAGCCCGCCAACACCAAAGCGGCCTGTACTGCGTCGCCGTCGTCCGGCACCAACGTCCGCGGCTCCCAGAACAAGCCGGCCCCGTCGTCCCGCACGGCGAACCGAGTCGGCTACGGCGTCGGGTACGACCCGATCACCGGGGCCGCGGGCGGCACCGGCGGCATGCCCGAACTGGTGCTCGGCTCGACCGGCGGCCAGGCGGAGTACCTCGGCAAGGATTCCTGGAAGGCCCTCATCCTCGGACCGGTGACCAGCAAGTGACTCCCACCTCCTCCCGGCGAGGCCCCCTGATCCTGGCGTGGGCGCTGAGCGTGCTCGTGCTCGTCGCGCTGGTCGCGGCGACCCTGTCCGTCGTCGCGCTGCGCCGCCAGAGCACCAAGAACGAGGACCGCGCGGCCGCCATGCAGGCCGCCCGGCAGCTCGCGCTGGACTTCACGACGTACGACTACAAGACCTGGGACGCCGACACCAAGCGGGTGCTCGACCACTCCACCGGCCAGTTCAAGGAGGAGTTCACCGCCAGCACGAACACGATCAAGGCGTCGGTGGCGGAGAACCAGGCGACCTCCAAGGGCGACGTGAAGGAGGCCGCCGTGGTCTCGAACGACAAGGACTCGGCCCAGGTGCTGGTGATCGTGAACGCGGTGGTGACGAACACCGCCTCCAAGGACGGCGTCGAGCGGCGCTACCGGATCAAGCTCGACCTGGTCAACGAACAGGACCGCTGGCTGACCGCCGACTTCCAGGTGGTCGGCTGATGGCCCGCCCGAATCGCCCCAGAATCGCCGGCCAACGCCGTACTGCGGACCGCCGGCCGGCCGATCTCACGTCGTCTCCGGACGTTACTGAGGAGTCAGCTGAGGTGACTCAGGCCACACCGGAGGCGTCAGAGGCGGCTCCGGTGGTGGATGTCGACGAGCCGTCCGTTACCGAGCGTGAGGAATCTGGCGAGTCGGAGAGGGTCGAGCCGACGGCCGAGACCTCGTCCGAGGTGCCCGCGAGCCGGTCGCAGCGGACCGGAGTACTGCTGACCGCGACGCTCGGGGTGCTGCTGGTGCTGATCCTGGCCTTGGCGGGGATCCTCGGGGTCAAGGCGCTGAAGGGCAGGGAGGCCGAGGACGCTCGCGAGCAGGCGGCGACGGCCGGCCGGAAGGCCGCCGAAACCGCGCTCAGCTACGACTACCGCACGCTGGACAAGAGCTTCGCCGCGGCCCGGGCGACGATGACGCCGGACTTCGCCGGCAAGTTCGACGAGACCGCCAAGGTGGCCGGCGAACTGGCCACCAAGACCAAGGCCACGGTCCGCGCCGAGGTCCGCGAGGTCGGTGTCCGCGACGGCGACGCCGACCGGGTCACGCTGATCATCTTCGTCAACCAGACCACCACCAGCACGATCACGGAGGGTAGGCCCCGGGTCGACCTGAACCGGACCCGATTCACGATGGTCCGAAACGGGGGCCAATGGCTGGTCCAGGAGATCGCCGGACTGTAGTCTCTTTGTGACTCCGGACAGGATGTGCCGGGTGGCTCGCGGGTGATCTGCCCGCTGGAGAACCCGGGTCGATCCTTGACGGAGTGGGTGGTCCGACGGCATAGTGTCGGACCCCATTGGACAGGCTTGCCCTGATCGGGTAGCCTATTGCTTTGCGCTGCCTTTAACCGCACCCTGGTTCGGCTCAAAACTTGACTAGGGTCGTTTGGCGTGCGCTCCCAGCACCGAAGTGATTTCTGCGAGCCCGTGGAAGGACGCCCCTTGGTCGCCTCGCGCAACCCCCAGTCCGACAGCATTACCGACGTTTCCGGCTCACCACGCCGCATCTCCTTCGCAAAGATCTCCGAGCCTCTCGAGGTTCCGGATCTCCTTGCGCTGCAGGTGGACAGTTTCGACTGGTTGGTCGGAAACGAAACCTGGCAGGCCAGGGTGGCCGCCGCCGAGGCGGAGGGACGGACCGATCTGTCCTCCCCGTCCGGCCTCGAGGAGATCTTCGAAGAGATCTCCCCGATCGAGGACTTCAGCGGCACCATGTCGCTGTCGTTCCGCGACCACCGGTTCGAGCCCCCGAAGAACACGGTCGACGAGTGCAAGGAGCGTGACGTCACCTACTCGGCGCCGCTGTTCGTCACCGCCGAGTTCATGAACAACGAGACCGGCGAGATCAAGAGCCAGACCGTCTTCATGGGTGACTTCCCGTTGATGACGCGCAAGGGCACGTTCGTGATCAACGGCACCGAGCGTGTCGTCGTGTCCCAGCTGGTTCGCTCGCCCGGTGTGTACTTCGAGCGCACGCCGGACAAGACGTCGGACAAGGACATCTTCACCGCCAAGATCATCCCGTCGCGCGGCGCGTGGCTGGAGTTCGAGGTCGACAAGCGCGACATGGTGGGCGTGCGGCTGGACCGCAAGCGCAAGCAGAACGTCACCGTGCTGCTCAAGGCGCTCGGCTGGACCGACGCGCAGATCCTCGAGGAGTTCGGCGAGTACGAGTCGATCCGCCTCACCCTGGAGAAGGACCACACCTCCGGGCAGGACGACGCGCTGCTCGACATCTACCGCAAGCTGCGCCCCGGCGAACCGCCGACGCGCGAGGCTGCCCAGGCGCTGCTGGACAACTACTACTTCAACGGCAAGCGCTACGACCTGGCCAAGGTCGGCCGGTACAAGATCAACAAGAAGCTCGGCCGTGACGAGACGCACGACACCGCGGTTCTGACGATCAACGACATCGTCGCGACGATCAAGTACCTGGTCGCGCTGCACGAGGGCAAGACCGAGCTGGACGCGCCGCAGGGCGAGATCGTCGTCGAAGAGGACGACATCGACCACTTCGGCAACCGCCGTCTGCGCACGGTCGGCGAACTGATCCAGAACCAGCTCCGCACCGGCCTGGCCCGGATGGAGCGGGTGGTTCGCGAGCGGATGACGACCCAGGACGTCGAGGCGATCACGCCCCAGACCCTGATCAACATCCGCCCGGTGGTGGCGGCGCTGAAGGAGTTCTTCGGCACCTCCCAGCTGTCGCAGTTCATGGACCAGACCAACCCGATCGCGGGTCTGACCCACAAGCGCCGCCTGTCGGCGCTCGGCCCGGGTGGTCTGTCGCGTGAGCGGGCCGGCTTCGAGGTTCGTGACGTGCACCCGTCCCACTACGGCCGGATGTGCCCGATCGAGACCCCGGAAGGCCCGAACATCGGCCTGATCGGGTCGCTGGCCACCTACGGCCGGGTGAACCCGTTCGGCTTCGTCGAGACGCCGTACCGCAAGGTCGTCGACGGCCGGGTCACCGACCAGGTCGACTACCTGACCGCGGACGAGGAGGACCGGTTCGTCATCGCTCAGGCCAACGCGGCACTGACCGACGACGACGTGTTCGCCGAGGACCGGGTGCTGGTTCGCCGGCGCCACGGTGAGGTCGAGCTCGTGCTGGTCGACGACGTGGACTACATGGACGTCTCGCCGCGCCAGATGGTGTCGGTCGCGACGGCGATGATCCCGTTCCTCGAGCACGACGACGCCAACCGCGCCCTGATGGGCTCCAACATGCAGCGCCAGGCCGTTCCGCTGATCACCGCGGACGCCCCCCTGGTCGGTACCGGCATGGAGTTCCGCGGAGCTGTCGACGCCGGTGACGTGCTGGTGTCGGAGAAGGCGGGTGTGATCAAGGAGGTCTCGGCCGACCTGATCGAGGTCGCCGCCGACGACGGCACGTACCAGACCTACCGGCTGCAGAAGTTCCGTCGGTCGAACCAGGGCACCTGCATCAACCAGCGTCCGCTGGTCGACGCCGGCGCCCGGGTCGAGGTCGGCTCGCCGCTGGCCGACGGTCCGTGCACCGACGAGGGCGAGATGGCCCTCGGCCGGAACCTGCTGGTGGCGTTCATGCCGTGGGAGGGTCACAACTACGAGGACGCGATCATCCTCAGCCAGCGCGTCGTGCAGCAGGACCTGCTGACCTCGATCCACATCGAGGAGCACGAGGTCGACGCTCGCGACACCAAGCTGGGCCCGGAGGAGATCACCCGCGACATCCCCAACGTCTCCGACGAGATGCTGGCGGACCTGGACGAGCGGGGCATCATCCGGATCGGCGCCGAGGTCACCACCGGTGACATCCTGGTCGGGAAGGTCACGCCCAAGGGCGAGACCGAGCTGACCCCGGAGGAGCGGCTGCTGCGCGCGATCTTCGGTGAGAAGGCCCGTGAGGTGCGCGACACCTCGCTGAAGGTGCCGCACGGTGAGAACGGAACCGTCATCGGGGTCCGCGTCTTCGACCGCGACAACGGCGACGAACTGCCGCCGGGCGTGAACCAGTTGGTCCGCGTCTACGTCGCGCAGAAGCGCAAGATCTCCGTCGGTGACAAGCTCGCCGGACGCCACGGCAACAAGGGCGTCATCTCGAAGATCCTGCCGGTCGAGGACATGCCGTTCATGGAGGACGGCACCCAGGTCGACATCATCCTGAACCCGCTGGGCGTGCCCGGCCGGATGAACGTCGGTCAGGTGCTCGAGACCCACCTCGGCTGGGTCGCCAGCCGCGGCTGGAAGGTCGACCCGGACAGCAAGGAAGAGTGGGCCCAGCGGCTGATCAAGATCGGCGCCGGCGAAGCCGAGCCGTTCACGAACGTCGCCACCCCGGTCTTCGACGGTGCGCGTGAGGAAGAGGTCACCGGCCTGCTCGGCTCGACCCTGCCGAACCGCGACGGCGACCGGATGGTCGACAGCACCGGCAAGGCCAACCTGTTCGACGGCCGCTCGGGTGAGCCTTTCCCGCAGCCGGTCGGCGTCGGTTACATGTACATGCTGAAGCTGCACCACCTGGTGGACGACAAGATCCACGCCCGCTCGACCGGTCCGTACTCGATGATCACGCAGCAGCCGCTGGGTGGTAAGGCGCAGTTCGGTGGTCAGCGGTTCGGCGAGATGGAGGTGTGGGCCCTGGAGGCCTACGGTGCCGCCTTCGCGCTGCAGGAACTGCTCACGATCAAGTCCGATGACGTTGTCGGTCGCGTCAAGGTGTACGAAGCGATCGTCAAGGGCGAGAACATCCCGGAGCCGGGTATCCCGGAGTCCTTCAAGGTTCTCGTCAAGGAAATGCAGTCCCTGTGTCTGAACGTTGAGGTGCTCTCGTCCGACGGAAGCCGGGTCGAGATGCGCGACAGCGAAGAGGATGTCTTCCGCGCTGCGGAGGAACTGGGAATCGACTTGTCCCGGCGCGAGCCGAACAGTGTCGAAGAGGTCTGAGCGGGTTGCCGCTTGAGATCAACAACCAACTCACTCAGACCAACCCCTGCGGGGGTCTGGGGGTCGCTCCCCAGATGACAACAGCAATCGGGAGATAACACATCGTGCTCGACGTGAACTTCTTCGACGAGCTTCGGATCGGCCTGGCGACCGCGGATGAGATCCGCCAGTGGTCGCACGGCGAGGTCAAGAAGCCCGAGACGATCAACTACCGGACGCTCAAGCCCGAGCGTGACGGTCTGTTCTGCGAGAAGATCTTCGGTCCCACCCGGGACTGGGAGTGCTACTGCGGTAAGTACAAGCGCGTTCGCTTCAAGGGCATCATCTGCGAGCGGTGTGGCGTCGAGGTCACCCGCTCCAAGGTGCGCCGCGAGCGGATGGGCCACATCGAGCTGGCCGCGCCGGTCACCCACATCTGGTACTTCAAGGGTGTCCCGTCGCGACTCGGCTACCTGCTCGACCTCGCCCCGAAGGACCTCGAGAAGGTCATCTACTTCGCGGCGTACATGATCACCGATGTCGACGACGAGGCGCGGCACCGCGACCTGTCGTCGCTGGAGGGCCGGACCGACGTCGAGCGCAAGCAGCTCGAGGGCCGGCGCGACAACGACATCGAGACCCGGATGAAGAAGCTCGAGGAGGACCTCGCCCAGCTCGAGGCCGAGGGCGCGAAGGCCGACGTTCGCCGCAAGGTGAAGGAAGGCGCCGAGCGTGAGGTCAAGCAGTTGCGCGACCGTGCGCAGCGCGAGATCGACCGCCTCGACGAGGTCTGGAGCCGGTTCAAGAACCTCAAGGTCCAGGACCTGGAGGGCGACGAGATCCTGTACCGCGCCATGAAGGAGCGGTTCGGCAAGTACTTCGAGGGCGCGATGGGTGCCGCCGCGATCCAGCGGCGGCTGCAGACCTTCGACCTCAAGGCCGAGGCGGACAGCCTGCGGGAGACCATCAAGACCGGCAAGGGCCAGCGCAAGACCCGCGCCCTGAAGCGGCTCAAGGTCGTCACCGCGTTCCTGGCCACCAACAACAGCCCGATGGGCATGGTGCTCGACTGCGTTCCGGTGATCCCGCCGGATTTGCGGCCGATGGTCCAGCTCGACGGTGGCCGGTTCGCCACCTCCGACCTGAACGACCTGTACCGCCGGGTGATCAACCGGAACAACCGGCTCAAGCGACTGCTCGACCTGGGCGCGCCGGAGATCATCGTCAACAACGAGAAGCGGATGCTGCAGGAGGCCGTCGACGCGCTGTTCGACAACGGCCGTCGTGGCCGTCCGGTCACCGGCCCGGGCAACCGGCCGCTGAAGTCGCTGTCCGACATGCTCAAGGGCAAGCAGGGCCGGTTCCGTCAGAACCTGCTGGGCAAGCGCGTCGACTACTCCGGCCGGTCCGTCATCGTGGTCGGCCCGCAGCTGAAGCTGCACCAGTGCGGTCTGCCGAAGGCGATGGCGCTGGAGCTGTTCAAGCCGTTCGTGATGAAGCGGCTGGTCGACCTCAACCACGCGCAGAACATCAAGTCCGCCAAGCGGATGGTCGAGCGTCAGCGCGCCCAGGTCTGGGACGTGCTGGAAGAGGTCATCACCGAGCACCCGGTGCTGCTGAACCGTGCGCCCACCCTGCACCGGCTGGGTATCCAGGCGTTCGAGCCGCAGCTGATCGAGGGCAAGGCGATCCAGATCCACCCGCTCGTCTGCTCCGCGTTCAACGCGGACTTCGACGGTGACCAGATGGCGGTGCACCTGCCGCTGTCGGCCGAGGCCCAGGCCGAGGCGCGGATCCTGATGCTGTCGACGAACAACATCCTGAAGCCTGCTGACGGCCGTCCGGTCACGATGCCGACCCAGGACATGATCATCGGCATCTACTTCCTGACCATGCTGAAGGAAGGCGCCCTCGGTGAGGGTCGCGCGTTCAGCTCGCTGGCCGAGGCGCTGATGGCCTTCGACCGCAACGAGCTGTCGCTGCAGGCGAAGATCACGCTCCGGCTGACCGAGGCCGGCGCGCCGGACGGTTCGACCGAGCGTCCGGACGGCGGGTTCTCGCTGGAGACGACGCTGGGTCGCGCCCTGTTCAACGAGGCGCTGCCGAGCGACTACACCTTCGTGGACGCCGAGGTCGGCAAGAAGCAGCTGGGCTCGATCGTCAACGACCTGGCCGAGCGCTACTCCAAGGTCCAGGTGGCGAACTGCCTGGACGCGCTGAAGGACCTCGGTTTCCGCTGGGCCACCCGGTCGGGTGTCACGGTGTCGATCGACGACTTCAGCACGCCGCCGAGCAAGCCCGAGATCATGGCTCGCTACGAGTCGCAGGCCGAGAAGGTCCAGAAGCAGTTCGAGCGGGGTCTGATCACCTCGTCCGAGCGGCGGCAGGAACTGATCGAGATCTGGACCGGCGCGAACGCCGAGGTCGGCAAGGCGATGGAGGAGAACTTCGCCAAGGCCAACCCGATCTGGATGATGGTCCACTCGGGTGCGCGAGGCAACATGATGCAGATCCGGCAGATCGCCGGTATGCGTGGTCTGGTGGCCAACCCGAAGGGCGAGATCATCGCCCGGCCGATCAAGTCCAACTTCCGCGAGGGCCTGTCGGTGGTCGAGTACTTCATCGCCACCCACGGTGCGCGAAAGGGTCTTGCCGACACCGCGCTGCGGACCGCCGACTCCGGGTACCTGACCCGTCGTCTGGTGGACGTGTCGCAGGACGTCATCATCCGCGAGGAGGACTGCGGCACCGAGCGCGGCCTGCCGAAGAAGATCGGCGAGCCGGGTCCGGACGGCAAGGTCGTCCACGCGGAGAACGTCGAGACGAGCGCGTACGCCCGCACCCTGGCCACGGACGTGGCCGGCGCGGACGGCAAGGTCGTCCTGACCGCGGGCAGCGACCTGGGCGACGTGTCCATCGCCGCTCTCGTCGCCGCCGGGGTCGAGGAGGTCAAGGTCCGCTCCGTGCTGACCTGTGACGCCAAGACCGGTACCTGCGCGAAGTGCTACGGCCGTTCGCTGGCGACCGGCAAGCCGGTCGACATCGGTGAGGCCGTCGGCATCATCGCGGCGCAGTCCATCGGTGAGCCCGGTACGCAGCTGACCATGCGTACCTTCCACACCGGTGGTGTCGCGGGTGATGACATCACCCACGGTCTGCCGCGTGTGGTCGAGCTCTTCGAGGCTCGCCAGCCCAAGGGCAAGGCGCCGATCGCCGAGGCCGCGGGCCGGATCTCGATCGAGGACACGGACAAGACCCGGAAGCTGGTGCTCACCCCGGACGACGGTTCCGAGGAGGTCGCCTACCCGGTGTCCAAGCGTGGCCGCCTGCTGATCGAGGAAGGTCAGCACGTCGAGGTCGGTCAGCAGCTGACGCAGGGTACGCCGGACCCGCAGGAGGTTCTGCGGATCCTGGGTGTCCGCAAGGCGCAGGAGCACCTGGTGGACGAGGTCCAGGAGGTGTACCGGTCGCAGGGTGTGGCCATCCACGACAAGCACATCGAGATCATCGTCCGGCAGATGCTGCGCCGGGTCACGGTGATCGAGTCCGGCGAGGCGAACCTGCTGCCGGGCGAGCTGGCGGACCGCCTGATGTTCGAGGCGGAGAACCGTCGGGTGGTTGCCGAGGGCGGTACGCCGGCGTCCGGACGTCCGGTCCTGATGGGTATCACCAAGGCGTCGCTCGCGACCGAGTCGTGGCTGTCGGCCGCCTCCTTCCAGGAGACGACCCGCGTCCTCACCGAGGCCGCGATCCACGGCAAGAGCGACTCGCTGGTGGGCCTGAAGGAGAACGTCATCATCGGAAAGCTGATCCCGGCGGGTACCGGCATGGACCGGTACCGCAACATCCGGGTGGAGCCCACCGAGGAGGCGAAGGCCGCGATGTACTCGATGGTCGGCTACGAGTCGTACGACTACGACTTCGGCCCGTCCGCGGGTCAGTCGGTCCCGCTCGACGACTTCGACCTGGGTTCGTACAAGAACTGAAGTCCGCACCAACCCGCCGAGGGCGGCACTCCCACCAGGGGGTGCCGCCCTCGCGGCTTTGCGGGCACGATGAGCCCATGCCCGAGAACAAGACCACCCGGACCGACGCCTCCGTCGAGGAGTTCCTCGCCTCGGTCCCCGAACCGCGGCAGTCGGACGCCCGCGAGCTGAACACGCTGCTGACCGAGCTGGCCGGCTGCGAACCGGCGATGTGGGGCCCGTCGATCGTCGGCTTCGGCGAACGCCACCTGGTCTACGAGAGCGGCCGCGAACTGGACTGGTTCGACATCGGCTACTCGCCCCGCAAGCAGTCGTTGACGCTGTACGTCGGTGAGGGCTTCGACGGGTACGACGAGCTGCTGGCTCGCCTCGGTCCGCACCGGACCGCCGTCTCGTGTCTCTACCTGAAGCGCCTCGCGGACGTCGACCGCGAGGCACTGGCCGAGCTCCTGAGCCGGTCGATCGCCGCGTCCCGCTCCGCCTGACAAGAGCCGCCCTCACCCGCCCGTCCCGGGCCCGAATCCGCTCCGATCACTCCCTTGTTGCCTGCAGCAACGAGGGTGCGGGAGGCCGGATCGACGGCCTCGTAGGGGTTGTGAGGTCCGCTCGACGAACGACACGCCCAGAGTGGTCGAGTCGCTGCGGAGTGTTGCGAGGGGTCGCCGGACAAGTGTCGGCGGGATGCGCGAAGATGACGCCTATGCCGGATCTCCCGCCCTACCTGCAGCCGTTCGTGCTGGACGTCGAGCAGGACGCTGAGCAGCATGTCGACCGGGTCGGTCACGTGGACTTCCACCGGCCGGCGAGCACGGCGCGGACGGGCGCGATCCTCTTCATCCACGGGGGTCCGGGACCTGCCGACCTCGAGGTGCGGCCTCGGGACTGGCCGGTCTACCGGGGCTATGCCACAGCGGTCGCTCAGCGGGGCCTGGTGGCCGTCACGGTCGACCACAGCCTCATCCGCGGGTTCGACCAACTGACCGCCGCGGCGGACGAGGTGGAGGCCGCTGTCGGCCTGCTGCGAGCCGACCCGCAGATCGATCCGGACCGGGTCGCGCTGTGGTTCTTCTCCGGTGCCGGGCTGCTGGCCGGGGAGTGGCTGGACAGCCGCCCCGACTGGCTGCGCTGCATCGCCCTGACCTACCCCTACCTCGCCACCCCGCCCGGTGTCGACGAACTGGTTTCCGCCGCCGAAGTGATCGGCAAACACAAGGACCTGCCGGTGCTGCTGACGAGGGTCGGCCGGGAGCGCGCAGAGCTCGCCGGACCGGTGGCGGAGTTCGTCTCCGCCGGTGGCACCGCGCTGGACATCATCGACGTACCGAAAGGGCAACACGGCTTCGACATGCTCGACCACGACGAAGAGTCCCGCGCCGCGGTGACCAAGGCCCTGGACTGGGCCATCGCCCACCTGGGCGAGGACCCCGCCGGCCAACTTCCGATCCCCGCAGCCACCACGACCACCGACCCGATCCCCGCCACCACCATCCCGGCCCCGCCCCGTCAGCCGGCGAAGAGGGCGGCCGCCTCCACCAAGCCATCCACGACCCCCGCCTCCACTACCAACTCTGCTGGGGTGAGCTCGGTGGCTGCCGAGGTCGTCGCGGCTGCCGAGGCCGCTGTCGAGGCGGTGACGCCGGCTGTGCCCGCCAGCCAGCCGGCGACGCCGACCGAGACCGCAGCCCCGGCGCCCGCACCGGCTCCGGCTCCGGCAGAGACGCCTGCTTCCCGGGTGATCGGGCGGGAGCACGCTGCCTACGAGGCGCACGACCTCGAGGCTTTCCTGGCGTTGTACTCGCCGACCGCTCAGCTCCAACTGGCTGACGGCACGGTGATGCGCGGCCGCCGGTCCCTGCGCGAGTACTACCGCCCACGCTTCGATTCCGGCCAGTGCAAGACCACCCTCGTTCAGCGGATGCTGGTGGGCGAGTGGGTGGTCGACCAGCAGTTCTCCCACGAGTCCGACCAGGGCCAGACCATGATGGTCGCCCTCTACCGGGTTCAGGACGGTCTGATTTCCGAGGTTCGCTTCCTCGCCTGACCAGCAACACCAGCGCACCGCGGCGGCCATCTTCAAGCCGCCGCGGTGCCTGGCCGGCCGGCTACGCCATCACGCCGAGGGGTGTGGGTTTCCAGCTGGGGAAGACCTTCTCGGCCTGGGCCTGGGAGAGGCCGAGGCGGCGCATGACCACTTCGGAGAGTAGGTCTCGGTAGTCGTTCGTGCCGGGGACGTCGCCCTGGTCGAGGACCTTCTGGGACAGACCCTCCCAACGGCCGTGGACGCCGCCCTTCACACCACCGCCCAGGACGAGCGCGACCCCGCCGTGGCCGTGGTCGGTGCCGCTGTTCGCGTTCTGGCCGACGCGGCGGCCGAACTCGCTCATCGTGACCAGGGTGGTGTTGTCGAGCTCAGGTCCGAGATCCGCCGTGAACGCGGCCAGCGCGGCTCCGACGGTCTTCAGCGAGTTCGTCATATCGCCGCCGTCGACCGTGCCGAGGCCGGTGTGCATGTCCCAGCCGCCCAGATCCACCGTCGCGACTCGCACCCCAGCCTTGGACTTGATCAGCTGCGCCAGCGTCGCGAGCGCGGCTCCGAAATCGCCATCCGGATATCCGCGTTCCTTGCCCGGCTTCTCCAGTTTGGCGTAGCTCTGGGCCTGCGCCGACGCCTGCAGCGCATCGAGCCCCTGGACCCCCAGCGGATGGTCGATCCCGGTGTACAGCTTGGTCAGTGCCGCCAGAGTCTGCGGCGCGACCCCGTCGATCCCCTTGACGGTGAAGTTCTTCAGCGACGTCAGCATGATCGGGTTGGAACCGCCCAACAGCGAACGGCTCATCCGGGCGCCGATGCCCAGCCCGCGGAACGTGGTACCGGGGCCTAGTTGTTGGAGGACGCGGTCGAGCCAGCCTGACTGCACTGACGACCGGGCTGCTCCGCCGCGCTCCAGGCAGTCCTGGGCCTGGAAGTGGCTGCGAGTCAGATCAGGAGTAGACACAGCCGGTACTGCGGCCAGCCGCCCCGAGGTGATCAGGGGCTGCAACGGCGCCAGCGACGGGTGGAGCCCGAAGCCGCGCTGCAGGTTGATCAGCGACGCAGCCCGTACTGCGATGTCCGGCCGAGCCTTGAGCAACTCTGGATCGTCAGCCGGCACCAGGACCGACAGCCCGTCCATCCCGCCCCGCAGGAACACCACGATCAACGTCCCGCCGGGATCCGCGCCCGGGGCGGCCCACGAGATCCGGGTTGTAACCAACTGGTTGGATACCGCGGCCACGCCGACGCCCAACCCGCCGGCGAGCAACCGGCGCCGGGTGAATCCGTGGCTCCAGCTTTCGTCCCGTTCCTCGGCGTGAGCCGTCACAGCTGCTGCTTGAGCGCGCAGAGCGGCATCGGCAGGTGTCGGGCCGAGTCGGCGCCAGTCCGGGCAGTCGGGGTGCAGGGTAGCGAGGATGTCTTGGTCGGAGCGGCTCATGATCGCGGGGAACTCCTGCCAGAAAACGAGGTTCGGATCGAAGGCGGAACGAAGGAAACGAGGTGAGCAGGGCTCAGCGGGCCAGGAACTGCGGGGAGTCGAGGACCAAAGCGACGACGTGCCCGGCCTGCCACTCCATCCGGCCCTGGTCGACCCGGGAGGTGGACTTGGCGCCGACGAACGTCGCCAAGGCATCGCGCTGCCGGCTGTTGGGCCGCTGCCCGATCAGCCTCTCCCCGAGACGGTCGAACCACACCCGGTAGGTGTCGCCCTTGCGGGGCCGCAGCTCGGCCGGCAGCTTCGAGTGCTTCAGCCCCTCCCACCAGCCATGGGCCAGCGCGCGGTGGGTCGACCAGCGCTCCAGCATCTGGCCCGCAGAGGACCAGGCGGGGGCAACGTCCGGATACCCGTTGGGCGACGGCCAGGCCAGGGGAGCGTGGCCCAAGGTGTTGAGCTGCCAGTAGGCACCTTCCAGACCCTTGGCTGTCGCCGGGCCGAACGGCAGGTCCAGAGCACGTGCACTGCTGACCACGTCCTCCAGCGGACGCTTGGTCTTATTGCCCAGCGAGTCCCAGAACTCCCCGCTGCGGAACAGCGCAGTCAGTACCGGCAGGATCGCTGTGTTGTTCTTGAGGTAGACCTGCGCCAGCCGGTCGACGAGCGCAGCCGGGGGAGAGTCGTCCACGAAGCGCACGACGAGCTTGCGGGCGATGGTCTTGGCCGTCGCGGGGTGCTTGGCCAGGTAGTCGAGGTAGCGGTCGCCAGTAGCCAGTCCAGCCTTGGCAGAACTGTTGGACGCGCTCCAGCTCAGCACCTTCACCTTGCCGGTCCGGTGCCGGTCAGGCAGGTACTCGAACTTGCCCTCCCGGGTCGAGCCGCGGCCACTCAGTACATAGGCACTGGCCCGCACGTCCTTCTCTGTATAGCCGGAGGAGACACCGACCGTGTGCAGTTCGAGCAGTTCGCGGCCGAGGTTCTCGTTCACGCTGTCGCGGGTCGAGGCGTCGTTGTCGAGGTACCGCAGCATCGCCGGGTGCCGCATCGCGGCCTGCAGCATGTCGGAGTACTTGCCGAACGCGTGCCGCCGGATCACCGACACCGCGTACTGCGGCGCGACGTCCCAGCCCCGGTCCGACGGTGTCGCGACGTGCAGGTGGTTGGCGAACACGTCCACGACCACCTCGAACAACTGCCTGCTGCCGAACACCTGACGGCCGAGCGTCGCGATGCCCGTGTGGAACATGGCCTCCCACGAGTACTCGTTGATCGAGCCCCGGATGGTCGCGGGGTCGGCGCCGGCCAGCTTGAGCGCGCGCCAGGCCTGATCACCCGCGGGGTCCTTGGCCGTAGGTGACAACTGGGCTGCGAGCCAGCGGTCGATCCCCAGCTTCTGCAGGTTCTTCACATCGGTGGGGCGAGGGCCGAACGTCACCCGGTTCAGCAGGTGGCGCTGAGCCTGCGCATCCGTCAACGGCCCGGCCTTGCTCACCAGGAGACCAGGGCTGGCCTGTCCCGCCTTGGCCGCGGCGGCGAAGCCCGCGAACTCCTTGGGTTTGCCGGGCTGCCGGGTGGGCTTCGTTCCCTTCCCGGCGACGAAGCTGGAGTCCCTGTCCTCCCCGGAGCTCGCGAGGCTCGGCTGCTGAGCTACCCGCGCCCGGGCGGCCGCAGTACCGGCTGGGGAGGGTTCGCCGGAGGCGGCGAGGACCCGGTTGCGCAGGGAGTCCGGCCGAACCAGTACTTCGGCTGCCAGCCCGCCGGCGGCCAGGGTGCCGGCGACGGCTCCGATGGCCGCGCGGCGGGCCACCGGCGACGTAGTCCTCGGGGCGGCAGGACCGGGCGTCGGCTTGTCGTTCTCCATGCATGCTCCAGGGGGCGCAAGGCGGTTGCGGCACGGTCCCCGTTACCGGGTCGTTACACCCGATTGGCGTGACTATGCCGCACTTTCGCGGCGCCGAGGCGAACCAGGGCGGACTTTTACACCGATCAGACATTCGGATCCGTCATCGCGGTGGCGGCCGGGACCGGGGGCGGCTCGAAGCACGCGGCGGATCCGGTAGACTGACAATGCGGCTGCATCCCACTGCGCGCATGGTCGGCTGTTTTGACCGTGCTTGAGGCAGCCGCTAGTCTTAACGATCGTGCCCGGGTCATCCTGGGCCCGTCATGCGTGCCCCTCGTAATACGGGACAGCGCGCGTGGCACGGGACTTCTGCCGACAGTCAGAAAGTTTATGACTCCGGCGTGCCCTTGCCCACGCGACACACCCGACCGCGGGGGTCAGGCGCGCAGCAACCGACCGGACGACAGAAAGAGACCTACGCGGTGCCCACCATCCAGCAGTTGGTCCGCAAGGGCCGCCAGGACAAGGTGTCCAAGAACAAGACGCCGGCCCTGAAGGGTTCCCCTCAGCGTCGTGGTGTGTGCACGCGCGTCTACACGACCACCCCGAAGAAGCCGAACTCGGCGCTTCGCAAGGTCGCTCGCGTCCGCCTCACCAGCGGCATCGAGGTCACCGCCTACATCCCCGGCGTCGGCCACAACCTGCAGGAGCACTCGATCGTGCTCGTGCGTGGCGGTCGTGTGAAGGACCTCCCGGGTGTCCGGTACAAGATCATCCGCGGTTCGCTCGACACCCAGGGTGTGAAGAACCGGAAGCAGGCTCGCAGCCGGTACGGCGCGAAGAAGGAGAAGAGCTAATGCCGCGCAAGGGTCCCGCCCCGAAGCGGCCGGTCATCATCGACCCGGTCTACAGTTCGCCGCTGGTCACCCAGTTGATCTCCAAGATCCTGGTGGACGGCAAGAAGCAGATCGCCCAGAGCATCGTCTACACGGCGCTCGAAGGCACCCGGACGAAGACCGGCACCGATCCGGTGATCACGCTGAAGCGTGCCCTGGACAACGTGAAGCCCAGCATCGAGGTGAAGAGCCGCCGCGTCGGTGGCGCCACCTACCAGGTGCCGATCGAGGTCAAGCCCGGTCGCTCGACCACGCTCGCCCTGCGCTGGCTCACGTCGTACTCCCGTGCGCGTCGCGAGAAGACCATGTCCGAGCGCCTGATGAACGAGATCCTGGACGCGTCCAACGGTCTCGGTGCGTCGGTGAAGCGCCGCGAGGACACGCACAAGATGGCCGAAGCCAACAAGGCTTTCGCCCACTACCGCTGGTGAGCCGGGGCCCGAGCCGGGCCCCCGCGTTCACTTATTTGAAGCTAGACAGAAGCGAGAGGTAGACCACCGAGGTGGCCGTACAAATCACCACCGACCTGAGCATGGTGCGCAACATCGGCATCATGGCCCACATCGACGCCGGCAAGACGACGACGACCGAGCGGATCCTCTTCTACACCGGTATCACTTACAAGATCGGTGAGGTCCACGACGGCGCCGCCACGATGGACTGGATGGAGCAGGAGCAGGAGCGCGGCATCACCATCACGTCCGCCGCGACGACCTGCACCTGGAAAGACCACACCATCAACATCATCGACACCCCCGGGCACGTCGACTTCACCGTCGAGGTGGAGCGCTCGCTGCGCGTCCTCGACGGTGCCGTCGCGGTGTTCGACGGTGTCGCCGGTGTCGAGCCGCAGTCCGAGACCGTGTGGCGCCAGGCGGACCGGTACGGCGTACCGCGGATCTGCTTCGTCAACAAGCTGGACCGGACCGGCGCGGAGTTCATGCGCTGCGTCGACATGATCGTCGACCGGCTGGCCGCGGTGCCGCTGGTGCTGCAGCTGCCGATCGGGGCCGAGGCCGACTTCATCGGCGTCGTCGACCTGATCGGGATGCGCGCGCTGACCTGGCGCGGCGAGACCACGATGGGTGAGGACTACACCGTCGAGGAGATCCCGGCCACCCACACCGAGATCGCCGCCGAGTGGCGCGACAAGCTGATCGAGACGCTGGCCGAGGCCGACGACGAGATCATGGAGATGTACCTGGAGGGCGAGGAGCCGTCCCAGGAGCAGATCGTCGCGGGCATCCGGCGGGCGACCATCGCCAGCAAGCTGACCCCGGTGCTGACCGGTACCGCGTTCAAGAACAAGGGCGTCCAGCCCCTGCTCGACGCGATCAACGCCTTCCTGCCGAGCCCGCTCGACGTGCCCGACATCGAGGGCCACGACGTCAAGGACTCCGAGGTCGTCGTCACCCGCAAGCCCGACGAGTCCGAGCCGTTCGCGGCGCTGGCGTACAAGATCGCCGCGGACCCGCACCTGGGCAAGCTGACCTTCATCCGGGTGTACTCGGGCAAGCTCGAGACCGGCACCCAGGTCCTGAACCCCACCAAGGGGCGCAAGGAGCGGATCGGCAAGATCTACCGGATGCACGCGAACAAGCGTGAGGAGATCGCGTCGGTCGGCGCCGGCCACATCGTCGCCGTGATGGGCCTCAAGGACACCACCACCGGTGAGACCCTGTGCGACCCGGCCAAGCCGGTCGTGCTCGAGTCGATGCAGTTCCCGGCACCGGTGATCTCGGTCGCCATCGAGCCGAAGTCGAAGGCCGACCAGGAGAAGCTCGGCGTCGCGATCCAGCGCCTGGCCGACGAGGACCCGACCTTCCAGGTCCGGACCGACGAGGACACCGGCCAGACGATCATCGCCGGTATGGGTGAGCTCCACCTGGAGATCCTGGTCGACCGGATGAAGCGCGAGTTCCGCGTCGAGGCCAACGTCGGCAAGCCGCAGGTGGCCTACCGCGAGACGATCAAGAAGAAGGTCGAGAAGGTCGACTACACGCACAAGAAGCAGACCGGTGGTTCGGGTCAGTTCGCGCGTGTGATCATCAGCATCGAGCCGACCGCGGTCGAGGCCGGCGGCGAGGGTGGCTACGAGTTCGTCAACGCCGTCACCGGTGGCCGCATCCCCCGGGAGTACATCCCGTCGGTGGACGAGGGTGCCCAGGAGGCGATGGAGTTCGGCGTCCTGGCCGGCTACCCGATGGTGGACGTCAAGGTGACGCTGACAGACGGCGCCTACCACGACGTCGACTCGTCCGAGCTCGCCTTCAAGATCGCCGGTTCGATGGCCTTCAAGGACGCCGCCCGCCGGGCGACTCCGGTCATCCTGGAGCCGATGTTCGCGGTCGAGGTCATCACGCCCGAGGACTACATGGGTGAAGTGATCGGCGACCTCAACTCACGCCGCGGCCAGATCCAGTCGATGGACGAAGGCCCCGGTGGCAGCCGGGCCGTGAAGGCCCTGGTGCCGTTGTCCGAGATGTTCGGGTATGTCGGTGACCTGCGGTCCAAGACCCAGGGCCGCGCGTCGTACTCGATGCAGTTCGATTCCTACGCCGAGGTTCCGAAGAACGTGGCGGAAGAGATCATCAAGAAGGCCCGCGGCGAGTAATCTCGCCCCGGACCAACCAACCCACAGCGCGTCGGCGTACGGCGTAAGTCAACATTTTCCCAGGAGGGCCCCAGTGGCTAAGGCGAAGTTCGAGCGGACTAAGCCGCACGTCAACATCGGCACCATCGGTCACATCGACCACGGTAAGACCACTCTTACCGCGGCGATCACCAAGGTGCTGCACGACAAGTACCCGAACCTCAACGAGGCGTCGGCCTTCGATCAGATCGACAAGGCGCCGGAAGAGCGTCAGCGCGGTATCACCATCTCCATCGCGCACGTCGAGTACCAGACCGAGGCCCGGCACTACGCCCACGTCGACTGCCCGGGTCACGCGGACTACATCAAGAACATGATCACCGGTGCGGCCCAGATGGACGGTGCGATCCTGGTCGTCGCCGCCACCGACGGCCCGATGCCGCAGACCCGTGAGCACGTGCTGCTCGCCCGTCAGGTCGGCGTGCCGGCGATGGTCGTCGCCCTGAACAAGTGCGACATGGTCGACGACGAGGAGATCCTGGAGCTCGTCGAGCTCGAGGTCCGCGAGCTGCTCTCCGAGCAGGAGTTCGACGGTGACAACGCGCCGGTCGTGAAGGTCGCGGCCCACCCGGCTCTGCAGGGTGACGCCAAGTGGGGCGAGTCGATCATCGAGCTGATGGACGCGGTCGACTCCTACATCCCGCAGCCGGTTCGCGAGATCGACAAGCCGTTCCTGATGCCGGTGGAGGACGTCTTCACCATCACGGGTCGCGGTACGGTCATCACCGGCCGGATCGAGCGCGGCGTGGTCAAGGTCAACGAGACCGTCGACCTGATCGGCATCCGTGCCGAGAAGCAGACCACCACGGTCACCGGCATCGAGATGTTCCGCAAGCTGCTCGACACCGGCGAGGCCGGCGAGAACGTCGGGCTGCTGCTTCGTGGCACCAAGCGCGAGGACGTCGAGCGCGGCATGGTCGTGATCAAGCCGGGCACCACCACCCCGCACACCAACTTCGACGCTTCGGTCTACATCCTGTCGAAGGAGGAGGGCGGCCGTCACACGCCGTTCTTCCAGAACTACCGCCCGCAGTTCTACTTCCGCACCACGGACGTCACCGGCGTCGTCACGCTGCCCGAGGGCACCGAGATGGTCATGCCGGGCGACAACACCGACATGTCGGTCGAGCTGATCCAGCCGATCGCCATGGAAGAGGGCCTGAAGTTCGCGATCCGTGAAGGTGGCCGCACCGTCGGCGCCGGCCGGGTCACCAAGATCAACAAGTGATTTCACGAGGTCCGCGAGGGCTCGCACGCTGAGCCCCGCGGACCTCTGCTTTACGCGAGATCCGGGGCAAGTCGGGGTCGGTGACTCCGGAACGGTCCCGGATCGAGCGTGGAGCCACCTCGATTGGCATTCCGATGCCGATCTCTGGCACAATATTCAGGTTGCTCAGGCGAGGTTGCCGGGGCGCGCCCCAGAGAGGTTTTCTGGCCGGTGCGCCGGACCGGAGGCCATGCCGAGGTTCCGGTCCGAGACCGAACCCCGATCACCATCCCAGGGTTGAAAGTGTGTGGTGACGCGCGTGCCGCGTCCGCGACACACCCGACCTCGGGGGTCGGAGCAACGAAGCGAAGACGAAGAGAAGGACGAAGCGAAGCGATGGCGGGACAGAAGATCCGCATCCGGCTGAAGGCCTACGACCACGAGGTCATCGACAGTTCGGCGCGCAAGATTGTCGACACGGTGACGCGTACTGGTGCGAAGGTTGCTGGCCCGGTGCCGTTGCCGACGGAAAAGAACGTGTTCTGCGTCATCCGCTCGCCGCACAAGTACAAGGACAGCCGCGAGCACTTCGAGATGCGCACCCACAAGCGGCTCATCGACATCATCGACCCCACGCCGAAGACCGTCGACTCGCTGATGCGTCTCGACCTGCCGGCCGGTGTCGACATCGAGATCAAGCTCTGAGGGAAACGCGAAACCAATGAGCAATCACAAGAACACGCGCGGTCTGCTGGGCACCAAGCTCGGCATGACCCAGACCTGGGACGAGAACAACCGAGTCGTCCCCGTCACCGTGATCCAGGCCGGCCCGTGCGTCGTCACCGGGGTTCGCACCTCGGCCGGCGACGGCTACGACGGTGTCCAGATCGCCTTCGGTGACATCGACCCCCGCAAGGTGACCTCGCCGATGCGCGGCCACTTCGAGAAGGCCGGTGTGACCCCGCGTCGCCACCTGCTCGAGCTGCGGACCGCCGACGCCAGCGAGTACACGCTCGGCCAGGAGATCAAGGCCGAGGCGTTCGCCGCGGGCGAGATCGTCGACGTGTCCGCCACCAGCAAGGGCAAGGGCTTCGCCGGTGTGATGAAGCGGCACGGCTTCCACGGCCTCCGCGCCACGCACGGTGTGCACAAGAAGCACCGCTCGCCGGGTTCCATCGGCGGCTGCGCGACCCCCGGCCGCGTCTTCAAGGGAATGAAGATGTCGGGCCGGATGGGCCACGAGAAGGTCACCACGCAGAACGTGACGGTCCACGCGATCGACACCGAGCGCGGCCTGATCCTGCTCAAGGGCGCGGTCCCCGGTCCGAAGGGCGGCCTCGTGCTGATCCGCAACGCCGCGAAGGGAGCTACCAAATGAGCACCGTTGACGTCGTCGTCGTGAAGGGCGACAAGGTCAGCAAGAAGGGCTCCGCGGAGCTCCCCGCCGAGTTGTTCGACGTACAGGTCAACATCCCGTTGATCCACCAGGTCGTCGTGGCCCAGCTGGCCGCTGCCCGTCAGGGCACGCACAAGGTCAAGCGCCGCGGCGAGGTGTCCGGCGGTGGCGCCAAGCCCTACCGCCAGAAGGGCACCGGCCGCGCCCGCCAGGGCTCGACCCGCGCGCCGCAGTTCACCGGTGGTGGCGTCGTCCACGGCCCCACGCCGCGTGACTACAGCCAGCGGACCCCGAAGAAGATGATCGCCGCCGCGCTCCGCGGTGCGCTCTCCGACCGGGCCCGCGACGGTCGCGTCCACGTCGTCGAGAAGTTCGTCGAGGGTGACACGCCGTCCACCAAGTCCGCGCTGAAGGTTCTCGCCGAGGTCACCGAGTACTCCAAGGTGCTCATCGTGGTCGAGCGCACCGACGACGTGTCGCTGCTCAGCCTGCGCAACGTGCCGACCGTGCACCTGATCGCGGCCGACCAGCTGAACGCGTACGACGTGCTGTGCAACGACGCGGTGATCTTCACCAGCGCGTCGCTGGACGCCTTCGTCGCCGGTACGCCGAAGGGCAAGTCCGTCAAGGCTGTCGCCACGTCGACCGAAGCCGAGCAGGAGGTAGAAGCATGAGCCACGGAGTCAACAAGGACCCGCGGGACGTGCTGATCCGGCCGGTCGTGAGCGAGAAGAGCTACGGCCTGCTGGACGAGCAGAAGTACACGTTCGAGGTCGCGCCGGACGCCAACAAGACCGAGATCAAGCTCGCGGTCGAGAAGGTGTTCAAGGTT
This sequence comes from Kribbella sancticallisti, assembly GCF_039530625.1. Lineage (NCBI taxonomy): Bacteria > Bacillati > Actinomycetota > Actinomycetes > Propionibacteriales > Kribbellaceae > Kribbella > Kribbella sancticallisti. Next base: position 224,784 of record NZ_BAAAOS010000056.1, read on the forward strand.
CGCGTCACGTCCGTCAACACGATCAACCGCAAGGGCAAGCGTCGCCGCACCCGTACGGGCTGGGGCAAGCGTCCTGACACCAAGCGAGCGATCGTCAGCCTGTCCGGCGACGACCGCATCGACATCTTCGGAGGCCAGTCGTAATGGGTATCCGCAAATACAAGCCGACGACGCCGGGCCGCCGTGGCTCGAGCGTGGCCGACTTCGTCGAGCTCACCCGTTCGACCCCTGAGAAGTCCCTGCTCCGCCCGCTGCCGAAGAAGGGTGGCCGGAACAACTCCGGCAAGATCACCACTCGGCACCACGGTGGCGGTCACAAGCGGGCGTACCGCCTGATCGACTTCAAGCGGTACGACAAGGACGGCGTGCCGGCCAAGGTCGCGGAGATCGAGTACGACCCGAACCGCACCGCCCGGATCGCACTGCTGCACTACGTCGACGGCGAGAAGCGCTACATCCTCGCCCCGGCCAACCTGAAGCAGGGCACCATCATCGAGAACGGCCCCGCGGCCGACATCAAGGTGGGCAACAACCTGCCGCTGCGCAACATCCCGGTCGGCTCCACGGTGCACGCCGTCGAGTTGCGTCCGGGCGGTGGCGCCAAGATGGCCCGCTCCGCCGGTGCCAGCGTTCAGCTGGTCGCCAAGGAGGGCCGGATGGCCACCCTGCGGATGCCGTCGGGCGAGGTCCGGATGGTCGACGTGCGCTGCCGCGCCACCCTCGGTGAGGTCGGCAACGGCGAGCAGTCGAACATCAACTGGGGCAAGGCCGGCCGGATGCGCTGGAAGGGCAAGCGCCCGACCGTCCGCGGTGTGGCCATGAACCCGGTCGACCACCCGCACGGTGGTGGTGAGGGTAAGACCTCGGGTGGACGTCACCCGGTGTCCCCGTGGGGCCAGCCCGAGGGTCGCACTCGCACCCGCAAGGAAAGCGACCGCATGATCGTCCGGCGCCGCAAGGCCGGCAAGAAGCGCTGATAGGAGCCGGACAGAATGCCACGCAGCCTCAAGAAGGGCCCGTTCGTCGACCACCACCTGCTCAAGAAGGTGGAGGTGCAGAACGAGAAGGGCACCAAGAACGTCATCAAGACCTGGTCGCGCCGATCGATGATCATTCCGGACATGATCGGCCACACGCTCGCGGTGCACGACGGCCGCAAGCACGTCCCGGTGTTCGTGACGGACGCGATGGTCGGGCACAAGCTCGGCGAGTTCGCCCCGACCCGGACGTTCAAGGGCCACGAGAAGGACGACCGCAAGGCACGGCGTCGCTGACCTCGGTCACGACGAAGCGCAGAGCAGAAACCTACGGAGAGATTCGAACATCATGAGCGTTCAAGAGCGTAGGGCCGTCAGTGCCCGTCGCGAGAGCCTGCTGGGCGACGAGCCCGGGGCCTTCGCGGTCGCGCGCTTCGTCCGCGTGACGCCGATGAAGGCGCGTCGCGTGGTCGATCTGGTGCGCGGCATGGGCGTCGACGACGCACTCGCCACTCTGAAGTTCGCCCCGCAGGCCGCTGCCGCGACCGTGTACAAGGTCGTCGACAGCGCCGCGGCGAACGCCGAGGGCACCGAGCACCTGAGCCGGACCGACCTGGTCGTGGTGAAGGCCTACGTGGACGAGGGTCCGACGCTGAAGCGTCACCGCCCGCGTGCACAGGGCCGGGCCACCCGGATCGACAAGCGGACCAGCCACATCACCGTCGTGGTTGGCCCGAAGGTCGAGGCCGAGCAGCCGGCGAAGAAGGCCGACGCCAAGAAGGCGGACGCCAAGAAGGGTGGGGCCAAGAAGGCCACCGCCAAGAAGGCGCCGGCCAAGAAGGCGACCGCCGACAAGGCTGAGAAGAAGGAGACCCGATAGTGGGCCAGAAGGTTAACCCGCACGGGTTCCGACTCGGCATCAGCACGGACCACAAGAGCCGTTGGTACGCCGACAAGCTCTACAAGGACTACGTCGGCGAGGACGTCAAGATCCGTCGCCTGCTGGGCAAGGGCATGGAGCGCGCCGGCATCTCCCGCGTGGAGATCGAGCGCACCCGTGACCGCGTCCGGGTAGACATCCACACCGCCCGTCCGGGCATCGTCATCGGTCGCCGCGGCGCCGAGGCGGACCGGATCCGTGGCAGCCTCGAGGAGCTCACCGGCAAGCAGGTGCAGCTGAACATCCTCGAGGTCAAGAACGCCGAGGTCGACGCGCAGCTGGTCGCCCAGGGCGTGGCCGAGCAGCTGTCCGGCCGCGTGGCGTTCCGCCGCGCGATGCGCAAGGCGATGCAGACCACCATGCGTGGCGGCGCCCTGGGCATCCGGATCCAGTGCTCCGGTCGTCTGGGTGGCGCCGAGATGTCGCGGTCGGAGTTCTACCGCGAGGGCCGGGTGCCGCTGCACACGCTCCGCGCCGACATCGACTACGGCTTCTACGAGGCCCGTACGACCTTCGGCCGGATCGGCGTGAAGGTCTGGATCTACAAGGGCGACGTCGCCGGTACCCGCGCCGAGCGGGAGGCGCAGGCAGCTGCCCGCGCCGCCACGCAGCAGCGTGGCCGTCCGGCCCGCCGTGACGGTGGTGGCGACCGCGGTGACCGTGGTGGCCGTGGCGGTGACCGTGGCGGTCGTCGCGACGACCGTCGTGACGGTGGCGCGCAGGCCGCGAAGGCCGAGGCCCCCAAGGCCGACGCCGTCGCTGCTGAGAAGGCCGCTGACAAGCCCGCCGAGACGACCGGAACGGAGAGCTGAACCATGCTCATCCCCCGCAAGGTCAAGCACCGCAAGCAGCACCACCCCAAGCGCTCCGGCGCGGCCAAGGGCGGTACCACGCTGGCCTTCGGTGACTTCGGTATCCAGGCTCTGGAGAACCACTACGTCACCAACCGGCAGATCGAGTCCGCTCGTATCGCGATGACCCGGCACATCAAGCGCGGCGGAAAGGTCTGGATCAACATCTACCCGGACCGCCCGCTGACCAAGAAGCCGGCCGAGACCCGGATGGGTTCCGGTAAGGGTTCGCCCGAGTGGTGGATCGCGAACGTCAAGTCCGGACGGGTGATGTTCGAACTGTCCGGCGTGGACGAGGACACCGCTCGCGAGGCCATGCGCCGTGCGATCCACAAGTTGCCGATGAAGTGCCGCTTCATCAGCCGAGAGTCAGGTGAGAACTGATGGCAACCCTGACCGCCGCCGAACTGCGGAACCTCGGGAAGGACGAGCTTCTGGAGAAGCTCGGGAACGCCAAGGAGGAGCTGTTCAACCTCCGGTTCCAGGCTGCCACGGGTCAGCTGGAGTCCCACGGCCGGCTGCGCGCCGTCCGCAAGGACATCGCCCGCATCTACACGGTGCTGACCGAGCGTGCGCTCGGGATCACCGAAGAGGTCGACTCCGCACCGGTCGCCGCGGCGGATGACGCCGAGGCGGACGCCACCGAGACCGTGTCGGATGACGTGGCAGCGGACGACAGCGAGAAGGCTGGGAGCAAGGCATGACCGAGAACGCAGGCAAGGACGAGACCGTGAGCACGACCCCCGAAGCGCGAGGCGCCCGCAAGACCCGTGAGGGCCTGGTGCTGAGCGACAAGATGGACAAGACCGTCACCGTCGAGGTCGAGGACCGGGTCAAGCACAAGCTGTACGGCAAGGTCATCCGTCGCACCAGCAAGCTCAAGGCCCACGATGAGCAGAACGCCGCCGGGATCGGCGACCGGGTTCTCCTGATGGAGACCAGGCCGCTGTCGGCGACCAAGCGCTGGCGCATCGTGGAGATCCTCGAAAAGGCGAAGTGACCAGCCTCGCCCCGCAGTACCCAATCGAAATCATTCGTTCCGCAAGGCTCACCTCTGGTGAGAACCAGCGAGACAACCAGGAGATCAACAGATGATCCAGCAGGAGTCGCGACTGAAGGTCGCCGACAACACGGGTGCCAAGGAGATCTTGTGCATCCGCGTTCTCGGTGGCTCCGGTCGGCGCTACGCCGGTGTCGGTGACACGATCGTCGCCACCGTCAAGGACGCGATCCCGGGTGGCGGCGTCAAGAAGGGCGACGTCGTCAAGGCTGTCATCGTGCGCACCGTGAAGGAGCGCCGGCGTCCGGACGGCTCCTACATCCGGTTCGACGAGAACGCCGCCGTGATCCTCAAGGCCGACGGTGAGCCGCGTGGTACCCGTATCTTCGGGCCGGTCGGCCGGGAGTTGCGCGAGAAGCGCTTCATGAAGATCATCTCGCTCGCTCCGGAGGTGCTCTGAGATGGCGCAGCAGAAAGTGCAGCGTTCGCTGCACGTCAAGAAGGGTGATCTCGTTCGCGTGATCGCCGGCAAGTCCAAGGGTCTCGAGGGCAAGATCATCTCGGTCCTGCCCGAGGTCGAGAAGGTCATCGTCGAAGGCGTCAACCGGGTCAAGAAGCACACCAAGGTGCAGCAGGCCCAGCGCGGCGGCACCACGGGTGGCATCGTCACCCAGGAAGCCCCGATCCACGTCTCCAACGTGATGCTTCTGGTCGAGGTCGAGAAGGACGGCAAGAAGCAGAAGGTGACCACCCGCGTCGGCTACAACCGCGTCGAGGTGCAGAAGCGGCGCCCCGACGGTTCGACGTACACCGGTTTCCGGAGCGTCCGGATCGCGCGGCGTACCGGCGAGGAGATCTGATGAGCACGGCTGTTTCCGAGGGCAAGGTTCTGCCCCGGCTGAAGACCAAGTACCGCGACGAGATCGTCGGCAAGCTGCAGGACGAGTTCCACTTCGAGAACGCCATGCAGGTGCCCAGGCTCACCAAGATCGTGGTGAACATGGGTGTCGGCGAGGCGGCTCGCGACTCCAAGCTGATCGACGGTGCCATCAAGGACCTGGCCGCGATCACCGGCCAGAAGCCGTCGGTGACCAAGGCCCGCAAGTCGATCGCGCAGTTCAAGCTGCGTGAGGGCATGCCGATCGGCGCGCACGTCACGCTGCGCGGCGACCGGATGTGGGAGTTCCTCGACCGGCTGCTGGCGCTCGCGCTGCCCCGGATCCGCGACTTCCGCGGTCTGTCGCCGAAGCAGTTCGACGGCAACGGGAACTACACCTTCGGCCTGACCGAGCAGGTGATGTTCCACGAGATCAACCAGGACCGGATCGACCGGGTTCGCGGAATGGACATCACCGTGGTGACCACCGCCAAGAACGACGACGAGGGGCGCGCGCTGCTGCGGCAGCTCGGCTTCCCGTTCAAGGAGAACTGACGTGGCGAAGACAGCACTCAAGGTCAAGCAGGCCCGTACGCCGAAGTTCGCGGTGCGTGGCTACACGCGCTGCCAGCGCTGCGGCCGGCCCAAGGCCGTCTTCCGCAAGTTCGGCCTGTGCCGGATCTGCCTGCGCGAGATGGCACACCGGGGCGAGCTCCCCGGCGTCACCAAGTCCAGCTGGTGACCCACCGCGCTGCCGTCACCGTTCTTTTCTCCACCCACCACCTAGTCACCGTAGGTCGCCACGAGGCGAAACCACGGCGGGAAAGAGGCCCCAGGCCATGACGATGACCGACCCGATCGCAGACATGCTCACGCGTCTGCGCAACGCCAACCAGGCGTATCACGAGTCGACCCAGATGCCGTACAGCAAGATCAAGCAGGGCATCGCCGACATCCTCCAGCAGGAGGGTTACATCTCCTCCTACCAGGTGGAGGAGCCGAAGGAAGGCTCCGTCGGCAAGACCCTCGTTGTCGATCTGAAGTTCGGCCCGAGCCGCGAGCGCTCGATCGCCGGCGTTCGCCGGATCAGCAAGCCCGGCCTGCGGGTGTACGCGAAGTCGACCAATCTGCCCAAGGTGCTCGGTGGCCTCGGCGTCGCGATCATCTCGACGTCACAGGGACTCCTGACTGACCGGCAGGCCAAGAACAAGGGCGTTGGCGGGGAAGTCCTCGCCTACGTCTGGTGACGAAGAACCGGAAGGAGGACCACTCTCATGTCTCGCATCGGTAAGCTCCCGATCACGGTCCCGTCCGGCGTCGACGTCACGATCGACGGCCAGACGGTCACTGTGAAGGGCCCCAAGGGTCAGCTCTCGCACATTGTTGCGGAGCCCATCGTGGTCGCTCGCGACGAGGACGGCACGATCGCCGTCTCGCGTCCGGACGACCAGCGCAAGAGCAAGGAACTGCACGGCCTGTCCCGCACTCTGATCGCCAACCTGGTGACCGGCGTGACGGACGGCTACGAGAAGAAGCTCGAGATCGTCGGCGTCGGTTACCGAGTCCTGTCCAAGGGCCCGCAGACGCTGGAGTTCTCGCTCGGCTACAGCCACACGATCACGGTGGAGGCGCCGGAAGGCATCACCTTCGTGGTCGAGGCGCCGACCAAGTTCTCGGTGCAGGGAATCGACAAGCAGTCGGTCGGCGAGGTCGCTGCCAACATCCGCAAGCTGCGCAAGCCCGAGCCGTACAAGGGCAAGGGTGTGCGGTACGCGGGCGAGCAGGTGCGCCGCAAGGTCGGAAAGGCTGGTAAGTAACCATGGCGATCGGACTGCGTCACAACAAGCACTCCGCCAAGAAGACCTCTTCCCGGCTGCGTCGTCAGATCCGCGTCCGCAAGAAGGTCAACGGCACGGCCGACCGGCCGCGCCTGGTGGTCAGCAAGTCCTCGAAGCACCTGTTCGCTCAGGTCATCGACGACGTCGCCGGCGTCACGCTGGTCTCGGCTTCCACCATGGAGGCCGACCTGCGCGGTGCGGAGGCGAACAAGACCGACAAGGCCAAGACCGTGGGCGGCCTGATCGCCGACCGCGCCAAGGCAGCGGGTATCGACTCGGTCGTGTTCGACCGGGCCGGGAACAAGTACCACGGCCGCATCGCGGCGCTGGCTGACGCCGCCCGTGACGGCGGACTTGGCTTCTGACATGGCGACACAAAAGGAAGAAGGTAGTTCGAAATGAGCGGAGGCCAGCAGCGTCGCGGAGGCGGCGCCGGTGGTGAGCGCCGTAACCGCGACGGTGGTCGTGGTGCGGCAGCTGACAAGACCGCCTACATCGAGCGCGTGGTAGCCATCAACCGTGTTGCCAAGGTCGTGAAGGGTGGTCGTCGCTTCAGCTTCACCGCCCTCGTGGTCGTCGGCGACGGTGAAGGCACCGTCGGTGTTGGGTATGGCAAGGCCAAGGAGGTGCCCGCGGCGATCGCCAAGGGTGTCGAGGAGGCCAAGAAGTCGTTCTTCAAGGTGCCGAGGATCCAGGGCACCATCCCGCACCCGGTCCAGGGCGAGAAGGCCGCAGGCGTTGTCATGCTGCGTCCGGCCGCTCCCGGTACCGGTGTGATCGCGGGTGGCTCGGCGCGTGCGGTTCTGGAGTGCGCCGGTATCCACGACATCCTCAGCAAGTCGCTGGGTTCGTCCAACGCCATCAACGTGGTTCACGCCACGGTCGAGGCGCTGCGCAGCCTGGAGACTCCGGAGGCCGTGGCTGCTCGCCGTGGTCTGCCGGTCGAGCACGTCGCCCCGGCGGCGCTGCTGAAGGCGCGGGCGGAGGGAATCTCCTGATGGCACGCTTGAAGGTGACCCAGACCCGTTCCGGCATCGGTGGCAAGCAGAACCAGCGCGACACCCTGCGGACCCTCGGCGTGAAGCGGATCGGCGACGTCGCCGTTCACGACGACCGTCCGGAGATCCGCGGCATGGTCCGCACGGTTCGCCACCTCATCACCGTCGAAGAGGTTGACTGACATGGCGCTCAAGGTTCATCACCTGCGTCCGGCGCCCGGCGCCAAGACCGCCAAGACCCGCGTGGGTCGTGGTGAGGGCAGCAAGGGCAAGACGGCCGGCCGCGGTACCAAGGGCAGCAAGGCCCGCAACAACATCCCCGAGTGGTTCGAGGGTGGCCAGATGCCGCTGCACATGCGGCTGCCGAAGCTGAAGGGCTTCAAGAGCAGGAACCGAGTGGAGTTCCAGGTCGTTAACCTGGACAAGCTCGGACAGCTGTTCCCCGAAGGGGGCGAGGTCGGCGTTGCCGACCTGGTCGCCAAGGGTGCGGTCCGTGACAGTCTCCCGGTGAAGGTGCTGGGCGACGGCGAGCTCACGGTTGCTCTGCAAGTTTCGGTGCACAAGTTCTCGAAGTCCGCCAAGGAGAAGATCACGGCGGCCGGAGGAACAGCAACCGAGGTGTGAGGACCAGGGCTCGTGCGAGCCAGCGCTTGATAGTGTGCGCTGGAGTTCGGACGAGCCCTGGTTCGTCTCTTGCCCAGCTGTTTTGCTAGGCCCCTGCCCTGCCCGGGGCAAGGGAAACTTGTGGGAGGACAGGGTGTTAGGCGCCTTTGCCAACGCGTTCAAGACTCCGGACCTGCGCCGGAAGATCTTGTTCGTGCTCTTCATTGTCGTGATCTTCCGGATCGGCTCGGTCGTTCCCGCCCCCGGCGTCAACGTCAGGTCGCTGGACCAGTGCCTGAACCAAGGGCTCAACGGGTCGAACGCGAACCTCTACAACCTGATCAACCTGTTCTCCGGTGGGGCACTGCTGCAGCTCGCGATCTTCGCGCTCGGCATCATGCCGTACATCACCGCCAGCATCATTCTGCAGCTGCTCACCGTGGTCATCCCGCGGCTGGAGTCGCTGAAGAAGGAAGGCCAGGCGGGACAGACCAAGATCACCCAATACACCCGGTTCCTGACCGTCGGTCTGGCCGTGCTGCAGGCGACCGCCTTCGTGGCGCTGGCCCGCACCCCCGGCCGGCTGTTCCAGGGCTGTGACCTGCCGCTGCTGCACGACGACGGCGTGTTCCCCGTCACCGTGATGGTGCTCACGATGACCGCCGGTACCGGCGTCGTGATGTGGCTGGGCGAGCTGATCACCGACCGCGGTGTCGGCAACGGCATGTCGATCCTGATCTTCACCCAGATCGTCGCGACCTTCCCGTCGCAGCTGTGGAGCATCCGCAAGTCCCGCGGCCTGACCACCTTCATCGTGGTCCTGGTCATCGGCCTGGTCATCATGGCCGCGGTCATCTTCATCGAACAGGCGCAGCGCCGGATCCCGGTGCAGTACGCCAAACGCATGGTCGGCCGCAAGATGTTCGGCGGTACGTCGACCTACATCCCGCTGAAGGTCAACCAGGCCGGTGTGATCCCGGTCATCTTCGCCTCCAGCCTGATGTACCTGCCGGTGCTGATCAGTCAGTTCCGCCAGGACGAGAAGTGGGCTCAGTGGATCCAGGGCAACCTGGTCAAGGGCGATCACCCGATCTACATGGTGACGTATGTCGCCCTGATCATCTTCTTCACGTACTTCTACGTCTCGATTACCTTCAATCCGAAGGAAGTTGCAGACAACATGAAGAAGTACGGCGGCTTCATCCCCGGGATCCGGGCGGGCCGGCCGACCGAGGAGTACCTCTCCTACGTCCTGTCCCGCATCACGTTGCCCGGCGCCATCTACCTGGCGATCATCTCGATGATCCCGCTGGTCGCACTGGTTTTGCTGAACGCCAGCCAGAACTTCCCGTTCGGTGGTACGTCGATCCTGATCATGGTCGGTGTCGGTCTGGACACGGTGAAGCAGATCGAGTCGCAGCTGCAGCAACGTAATTACGAAGGGTTCCTGCGCTGATGAGAATGTTGCTGATGGGTCCGCCCGGAGCGGGTAAGGGGACGCAGGCAAAGGTGCTTGCGGACCGGCTCGGAATTCCGGCCGTATCCACCGGCGACATCTTCCGCGCCAACGTCAAGGAAGAGACCGCACTGGGTCTCGAGGCGAAGCGCTACATGGACGCGGGCAACTACGTCCCGGACGAGGTCACCAACGCAATGGTGCGGGACCGGCTGTCCGAGGCGGACGCGGGCGAGGGGTTCCTGCTCGACGGGTACCCCCGCACGTTGCCCCAGGTCGGCACCCTGGACGACATCCTGGCCGAGCACGGTCACCAGTTGGACGCGGTGGTCGCGCTGACCGCCGACCCCGAGGTGCTGGTCGACCGGATGCTCCGCCGGGCCAAGGTCGACGGCCGGTCGGACGACTCCGAAGAGGTCATCCGGCACCGCCAGGAGGTCTACACCGCCGAGACCAAGCCGCTGCTGCGGGTCTACGACCAGCGCGGCCTGCTGGTCGAGGTCGACGGTGTCGGTGAGATCGAAGAGGTCAGCGAGCGCGTGCTCGCGGCCCTCAAGACGCTGGAAGGTTAAGAGCGGTCAGTGATCTTTAAGGACCGCGGGATCGAGATCAAGACCCGCGAACAGATCATCTCCATGCGTGCGGCCGGCCTGGTGGTCGGCCGCACGCTGGAACTGCTCCGCGGTGAGGTGAAGGCCGGCATCACCACCGGCGAGCTGGACGCGATCGCCGAGGACAGCATCCGGTCCGCGGGCGCGACCCCCTCCTTCAAGGGCTACCACGGCTTCACCGGCTCGATCTGCGCGTCGGTGAACGACGAGATCGTGCACGGCATCCCGGGCGACCGGGTGCTGGCCGACGGTGACCTGATCTCGATCGACTGCGGTGCGATCGTGGACGGCTGGCACGGCGACGCCGCCATCACGGTGCCCGTCGGCGAGGCCGACCCCGCACTGCTCGAACTCGCGAAGATCTGCGAGGAGTCGATGTGGCGTGGATTCGCCGCCGCCCGGCTCGGTGGCCGGCTGACCGACATCTCGGCCGCGGTCGAGGGACACGTCCGGGCCAACTCGCAGTACGGGATCGTGGAGGACTTCGTCGGGCACGGGATCGGGTCGGCGATGCACCAGCCGCCGAACGTGCCGAACTACGGCAAGGCCGGCAAGGGACCCAAGCTGATCGAGGGTCTCGCGCTCGCGGTCGAACCGATGCTGACGCTGGGCCGGCAGGAGAACCACACGCTCGAGGACGACTGGACGGTCGTCACCGACGACGGTTCGGTCGCCGCGCACACCGAGCACACCTTCACGCTGACGCCACAGGGGCCGTGGGTGCTGACCGCGCTGGACGGCGGCGAGGCCAAGCTCAAGGAACTCGGCGTCACCTTCGGCCCGCTGGCCGACTGAAGGCCGGCCGGGCGTCGCCTTCTGGCCGCCGGTGGACTGAAACGGTCGATTGACTCCTGGGGTCCGTCCGTCGGGGGACGCCGGGCGGTCCCAGGCTGAGGCACACTTGAGACATGCCCAGCCAGTACCAGCCACATCAGCGCTTCACCGAGGCCGACCGCGAGAAGATCGCCGGCCGGCTGCGGGACGCCTTCGCCGACGGCAGGCTGGACCAGCCCGAGTTCAACGCGCGCCTCGACCAGTTGTACGCCGCGCAGAAGTACGGCGAACTGGAGCCGCTGGTGCGTGACCTGCCCCCGGTCCGGACCTACCAGACCCCCGCGATGGTCCAGAACGCGACGCCGGCCCCGGCGCCGGGCCAGTTCCCGGAGCGGCAGAAGAACAAGCAGCCCCAGACCAACGCGCTGCGGAACCTGGCCGGCGGTTTCACCGGCGTCGTCTTGCTGAACGTGGTCATCTGGTTCGTCATCGGCGTGGGCAACGGCGGCAACTGGCCTGCGTTCTGGCCCGTCTGGTTGCTGATCCCTTGGGCGTTCATCGCCCTGAGCAACCTCGGAAAGAAACGTTGACGGCCACCCCAGTGAGCCGCCACCAGGGGCGGCCGCGCCTGCGACCCGACCTGGTGTGGCAACTGCGGCAGGGCTCGGCACTGGTCTTCGTCCTCTGGTTCGCGATCGCGATTCCCTTGGTGTTGTTCGGCCTGCTGCTGGAGCCGCGCTGGGTCGGCTGGATGGTGCTCGGCTGGTTCGCGGTGCTGGTGGTGTTCACCCTGGTGAGCAGGCTGGCCGAGCTGCGGATCCGGAAGGCCTGGGAAGACGTCGTCGAGCAGATGGGCTGGCACCTGAACGCTGTCGAGCAGGGCCTGCTGGAGCGCTGGCCCTTCCCGCCGTTCGACGCCGATCCCGGCGCCGAGGTCGTCGACGTGACGGCCGGCCGGCATCGTGGCCGCGAGTTCTGGACCGGCCGCTTCCGGCACAAGGTCCGCCGGCGCGCGCTGGGCTTCGACTTCCTCGATCTCGAGGTGGAGCGGCCGTTGCCACCGCTGCAGGTGCTGCCGGCTTCCCTCGCCTCGGTCGCGGCCGCCAGTCTGCTGCCGATCAAGCTGACGGTCGAAGGCCTGCCCGGTGCGTACCAGCTCTACAACGGCCGGGAGGATCTGGCCATGGCGGTACTGCACCCGCGGGCGGTCGAGGCGCTGGCGCAGGTGCCGCCCTTCGGCTTCAGCTGCGAAGGGCGGCGCTTCGTCGTCATCCTGCCCGCCTACCGCGACCCCAGTACTGCGCTCGCCCAGCTCGACGCCGCCTGCGACCTGCTCGACCTGATGCCTGAGCACGTCTGGCAAGCCGGCGAGCAGTGGGCCGCGACCAGGCCCCTCTAGTGTCCTGAGGACACTAGTCCTTCGCGAGCAACCGGACGGTGGCGGCCAGGTCTTCGTCACCGTGGCCTTCCGCGACCGCGCGGTCGAGCAGGTCCCGCATCGGGATCAGCATGCGGGGATCGACTCCCTGAGCATGAGACGCCTCGGTCAGGTTGCCGAACGCGGCGGCCTGCATCGCCAGGTTGGAGCCGGCTGCACCCGGCTCAGCGCCGTACTCGAGGTCGTTGGCGATGCCGGAAACCGCTCCCAGCATGGCGGTGAGCCAGGGGACCAGCAGTTCGGCGGTGAAGGCGGTCGGTGAGACCTTCTCGCTGGAGATCAGCGCGAGTGCGTGGGCGGCGCCGCCGAACATGCCGTACATGCCGCTCAACAGGGCCAGGTCGTGCAGCGCGGCCAGCCCGGGATCGCTGCCCACGAAGGTCGGCCGGGCCAGCGCTGCCAAGTCGGCCTGGTGCCGCTCGAAGGCGGTCTCGGAGCCGCTGTAGAGGATGAACGCCGCCGGTCCGCCGATCATCACGGGCACGGCCATGATGCCGCCGTCCAGGTACTCCGCGTCCTGCTGGGTGGTCCAGTCGGCGGTCCGGCGGGCCTGCTCCGGGGTGCCGTTGACGAGGTTGACCAGGGTCCGGCTGCCCAGTTCGGAGGCGGCCGGGGCCAACGTGTCACGGACCGAGGCGTCGTCGAGCAGGCAGACGACGACCAGAGGGCTCGCCGCGATCGCGTCGGCCACGGTCTTCGCGCGGGTGACGCCGAGGTCGTCGAGCTCGGGGGAGCGGTCGGGGGTGCGGTTCCAGACGGTGGTCGGGTGGCCGGCGGCCAGGAAGGCCCGGGCGAGGGCGGTTCCCATCGCGCCGAGGCCGAGAACAGTGGCAGGAGTCTTCATGGGGTCCAGACTTGCTGCCGGGCTATAAAGTCGACAAGTACCTACTAAATAGTCAGGTACTCACCAAAAGGTAAGTAAGGAGACTCCGGCATGGCGGCAGTGACCCCGTACACCTGTGGACTGGACGCGGCCGCGGACGTGATCGGCGGGAAGTGGAAGCCGCGCATCCTCTGGGCGCTGCACCACGGGCCGAGGCGGTTCGGCGAGTTGCGCAAGGAGGTCTCCGGGGTGACCGAGAAGATGCTGATCCAGCAGTTGCGGGAGTTGGAGAGCCGCGACATCGTGCACCGGGAGGTCTTCCACCAGGTTCCGCCCAAGGTGGAGTACTCTCTGACCACGCTCGGTGAGTCGTTGAATGTGGCACTGGCTCCGCTGGACCAGTGGGGTGCCGACCACCTGACCGAGATCGAGGCCACCCGGCCCTGCTGAGTCCCCGCCGGGGGCCGGCAAGGGCCCGATTGGGTTTCCGGCCGGTAGGTGGCGTACACTCTTCCCTTGGCCCATTGTGGCCTCTGCTCGTGCTGCCCGCGGCTGCTCGATGAGTGCGATGTCGCACGCCGTCGGGAGGGTGGCTTGGCGCGCAGGGGTGGCGGGCCGACGCAGTACCGCAGTACACCCATTCAGTTGTCGTCTACAGAAGTGCGAGGACATGCCCAAAAAAGAGGGAGTCATCGAACTCGAGGGCACCATCGTTGAGGCCCTGCCGAACGCGATGTTCCGTGTTGAGCTGTCCAACGGGCACAAGGTGCTCGCGCACATCAGCGGCAAGATGAGGCAGCACTACATCCGGATCCTCCCCGAGGACCGGGTCGTCGTGGAGCTGTCGCCGTACGACCTCACCCGGGGTCGCATCGTCTACCGGTACAAGTAACCACCACCACCTGTCGAAGAAAGAAGCTCGATGAAGGTCAATCCGAGCGTCAAGAAGATCTGCGACAAGTGCAAGGTGATCCGCCGTCACGGCCGGGTCATGGTGATCTGCGAGAACCCGCGGCACAAGCAGCGGCAAGGCTGATTTCAGCCCCACTCGCGTTTTACCTGCACTTTCGCACCACAGCGCGCATGCTCGCCCAGTAGATCGCACGACTGGGCGTTGCCCCCGGAACAGAGGCCGGGGCCTTGCCGGTGATCCCGAGAAATCGGACAACAGCACCGAGGCGGGCAAGGACGCAGCGCGCCACCACACCTCTGCCGACGAAAGGAACACCGCCACATGGCACGCCTCGTAGGCGTCGACCTCCCGCGCGACAAGCGCATCGAGGTCGCTCTCACCTACATCTTCGGTGTAGGTCGTACTCGCGCCCTGAAGACGCTCGAAGCCACCGGCATCTCCGGTGACAAGCGCGTCCACGAACTGGGCGACGAGGAACTGGTCAAGCTCCGGGACTTCATCGAGGGCAACTACAAGATCGAAGGTGACCTCCGTCGTGAGGTGACCGCGGACATCCGTCGCAAGATCGAGATCGGGTCGTACCAGGGTCGCCGGCACCGCAGCGGCCTCCCGGTGCGTGGTCAGCGCACGCGGACCAACGCCCGTAGCCGCAAGGGTCGTCGCAAGGCGATCGCCGGCAAGAAGAAGAAGTGACCCGGATGACCGTCGACCAGCCCAGGAGCAACTGACTTATGCCTCCCAAGAGCCGCACCGCGGCCGGCGCGAAGAAGGTGCGCCGCAAGGAGAAGAAGAACGTGGCCGCCGGCCACGCGCACATCAAGAGCACGTTCAACAACACGATCGTGACGATCACCGACCCGACCGGCGCGGTCATCTCGTGGGCTTCCGCGGGCACCGTCGGCTTCAAGGGTTCGCGCAAGTCGACCCCGTTCGCCGCGCAGATGGCCGCCGAGGCGGCCGGCCGGCGCGCGATGGAGCACGGCATGCGCAAGATCGACGTGTTCGTGAAGGGTCCCGGCTCCGGCCGTGAGACCGCGATTCGTTCACTGGGTGCCGTCGGCCTCGAGGTCGGCACCATCCAGGACGTCACCCCGACCGCCCACAACGGATGCCGCCCGCCCAAGCGGCGCCGGGTCTGACCCAGAGAAAGGTAGGCAGCGAAAATGGCCCGTTACACCGGACCCATGACCAAGAAGTCGCGCCGTCTCGGGGTCGACCTCGTCGGTGGCGACAAGGCGTTCGAGCGTCGTCCGTACCCCCCGGGTATGCACGGCCGCGGCCGTCCCAAGGAGAGCGAGTACCTGCTCCAGTTGCGGGAGAAGCAGAAGGCCCGCTACGCCTACGGCGTGCTGGAGAAGCAGTTCAGCCTGTACTACAAGGAGGCCTCGCGGCGTCCTGGTAAGACCGGTGACAACCTGCTGATCATCCTCGAGTCCCGCCTCGACAACGTCGTGTACCGCGCCGGTCTGGCCCGGACCCGTCGTCAGGCGCGTCAGCTCGTCGTGCACGGTCACTTCACCGTGAACGGCATCAAGGTGAACATCCCGTCGTACCGGGTCTCGGCCCACGACGTGATCGACGTCCGGCCGAAGTCGGTTGAGATGACGCCGTTCATCATCGCCAGGGAGACCCACTCCGAGCGAGTGGTTCCGGCCTGGCTCGAGGCGCTGCCCGAGCGGCTGCGGATCCTCGTGCACCAGTTGCCCACCCGGGCACAGATCGACACCCAGGTCGCCGAGCACCTGATCGTCGAGCTCTACTCGAAGAACTGATCCGGTCCCCGCCGGTGGCCTCCGGGCCGCCGGCGGGCCGGTTCGCTCTTCGGTTCGCGACCTCAAATAGTGGTCGTCGCGGAACTAGAAGGAAGAACACACAGTGCTTATTGCGCAGCGTCCCACCCTCGCCGAAGAGGTCGTCGACGAGCACCGCTCGCGGTTCGTGATCGAGCCGCTCGAGCCGGGCTTCGGCTACACCCTCGGCAACTCGATTCGCCGTACCCTGCTGTCGTCCATCCCGGGCGCCGCTGTCACCAGCATCAAGGTCGACGGCGTGCTGCACGAGTTCTCGACGGTCGCCGGGGTCAAGGAAGACGCCACCCAGCTGATCCTGAACCTCAAGGACCTGGTCGTCTCCTCCGAGCACGACGAGCCGGTCACCATGTACCTGCGCAAGCAGGGCCCCGGTGACGTCACCGCCGCCGACATCGCGCCGCCGGCAGGTGTCGAGGTGCACAACCCGGACCTGAAGATCGCCACCCTGAACGAGAAGGGCCGGCTCGAGATGGAGCTGGTCGTCGAGCGGGGCCGCGGCTACGTGTCCGCCATCCAGAACAAGTCCGCGGACGCCGAGATCGGCCGGATGCCGGTCGACTCGATCTACTCCCCGGTCCTGAAGGTCACCTACAAGGTCGAGGCGACCCGAGTCGAGCAGCGCACCGACTTCGACCGTCTCGTCGTGGACGTCGAGACCAAGCCGTCGATGCTGCCGCGCGACGCCGTCGCGTCGGCCGGTAAGACCCTGGTCGAGCTGTTCGGCCTGGCCCGCGAGCTGAACGTCGAGGCCGAGGGCATCGACATCGGCCCGTCGCCGGTCGACGAGCAGATGGCCGCCGACCTGGCCCTGCCGGTCGAGGACCTGCAGCTGACCGTCCGGTCCTACAACTGCCTCAAGCGTGAGGGCATCCACACCGTGGGTGAGCTGATCTCGCGCAGCGAGCAGGACCTGCTGGACATCCGCAACTTCGGCTCCAAGTCGATCGACGAGGTCAAGCTGAAGCTGGCCGAGATGGGCCTGTCGCTGAAGGACTCGCCCCCCGGCTTCGACCTGCGCGCCGCCGCCGAGGCGTACGGCGACGACGCCGAGGACGAGGACGAGAGCTTCGCCGAGACCGAGCAGTACTGAAGACCTTCCTCGCCCCACCACCCCGGTCACTGAGCTAGCACGGCCCATCCAAGGCCCGCCATCATCGGGCCTGAGATTTCCTGGAGTTAAGACAGATGCCTACCCCTACCAAGGGATCCCGCCTCGGCGGCAGCCCGGCGCACGAGAAGCTGATCCTCAGCAACCTCGCGACCTCGCTGTTCGAGCACGGCGCGATCACCACCACCGCGACCAAGGCCAAGCGCCTGCAGCCGCTGGCGGAGTCGATGATCACCAAGGCCAAGCGCGGTGACCTGAACTCGCGTCGTCAGGTGATGAAGCGGATCCGCGACAAGTCCGTCGTGCACGTGCTGTTCACCGAGATCGGTGAGCGCTACGCGGACCGTCCGGGTGGCTACACCCGGATCATCAAGCTCGGCCCGCGCAAGGGCGACAACGCCCCGATGGTGAAGATCGAGCTCGTCGAGGCGCTGGCGGACTCGCCGAAGGCCAAGAAGGCGGCGAAGAAGGCTCCGGCCAAGAAGGCGACCGCGAAGAAGGCGGAGGCCGACGAGGCCGCCACCGAGGAGACCGCGGCTCCGGCCGAGGACGCCACGGTGCAGGACGTCGTGACCGGCAAGTACGAGGGCTCCGCGGCCCCGCTGGCCGACGGTTCGGCGCCCGAGGGCTTCGACATCAAGGGCAACGAGAACTCGATGAAGTACCACACCACCGAGTCCCCCTGGTACGACCAGACCGAGGCCGAGGTCTGGTTCAGCACCGAGGAAGCCGCCGCGGCGGCCGGGTTCGCCAAGGCCGGCGAGACCGAGGACAAGTAACACCTCAGCT
>NZ_BAAAOS010000056.1:242610-256288 GCF_039530625.1 Kribbella sancticallisti
TCGAGCGGAGGGGCGCCGCTGCGTTAGATTGCCCTGTGCGTTGGCGGATCGATCTCAGGTATGACGGCACCGATTTCCACGGCTGGGCCCGTCAAGGGGGCCTCAGGACCGTGCAGGGGGTGCTGGAGCAGGCCCTCGGCACCGTACTGCGGCAGCCGGAACCCCCGGCGGTGACCTGCGCAGGCAGGACCGACACCGGCGTCCACGCCAGGGGCCAGGTGGTTCACGTCTGGTTGCCCGAGGGCCTGGTCGCCCGGAACCTCGTGCACCGCCTCAACGGAGTACTGCCGGATGATGTCTGGGTGAGCGGAGCCGCCGAGGCTGCAGAGGGCTTCGACGCCCGCTTCTCGGCCCTGTCACGGCGCTACGTCTACCGGATCTGCGACGACCCGGCCGCCCGGGACCCGCTGACCAGGAACCACGTACTGCGGGTGCTCCAGCCGCTCGACGTGGACCGGATGAACGAGGCCTCCCAGCGTCTGCTCGGCGAGCACGACTTCGCCGCCTTCTGCAGGCGCCGCGAGGGGGCGACCACGGTCCGGGCGCTGCTGGAGTACAGCTGGCGGCGTACCGGGCCGGGCCTGGTCGAGGCGACGGTCATCGCCGATGCCTTCTGCCACTCGATGGTGCGGGCGCTGGTCGGCTCGGTATTGCCGGTCGGCGATGGCCGCCGCGACGTGTCCTGGCCGGCTGAGGTGCTCGCCGCGAGGGTCCGTGACTCGGCGGTGTTCGTGGTGCCGGCCCACGGCCTCACCCTGGAAGAAGTGCGTTACCCAGCAGACGAAGACCTGGCCGCACGAGCTGTCGAAGCTCGCGCTGTCAGAGGAAAGGTGCATTAGTGTCCGCCGTCCGAGCTCCGCACGCCATCTCCGGCGCCCAGGCGGGCGCCTCGCCGCGTTGTCGAAAGCGCACGATGGAAGAGGCATCGAACGCTCCCTCCGCCTTGCGATGCACCCACCTGGACACCGGAGCTCACGCACAGAGCTCGAACGGAGGACACTGGCGTGGCTGACCACTACTTCTCGGCGGAGCCCACCTCAGCCGACGTACGGCGTACTGTCGAGGCCCGGATCTGGGGGCGGGAGTACACCTTCACCACAGCGACCGGGGTGTTCTCCAGGGACCGCCTCGACCTCGGTACTTCGGTGCTGCTGCGGGAGGTTGCCCCGCCGACCGGAGGCGGGACGATCCTGGACCTCGGGACGGGCTACGGGCCGATCGCGTGCGCGCTGGCGGTGGAGGCCCCAGACGCGCAGATCTGGGCGGTCGACGTGAACACCAGGGCGCTGGAGCTGACCGCGGAGAACGCGAAGGCGGCAGGCGTCGCGAAGCGGGTCCACCCGGCGCTGGTGGACGACGTACCGGCCGACCTGCGGTTCGACCAGATCTGGTCGAACCCGGCGATCCACATCGGCAAGCCCGAGCTCCACAAGATGCTGCTGCACTGGCTGGCCCGGCTTGCCCCCGACGGCGTGGGATGGTTCGTCGTCGGCAAGAACCTCGGTGCTGACTCGCTGCAGCGCTGGCTGACCGACCAGGGTTACCCCTGCGAGCGGATCGCCAGCGCGAAGGGCTTCCGGGTCCTGCGGGTCACTGCAACGAACGCGGGTCCAGCGCCGTCCTGAGGGTATGGAGGCAGCCTTGGCGGCATCGGAGGCGCACACCGGCGCGATCGACTTCGAGCTCTGGGTGACCGAGAAGGCGGACGCGCTGCTGCGGTTCGCCTACATCCTGACCGGGGACGTCACCCTGGCCGAGGATGCGGTCCAGGACGCCCTCACGACCGCCTGTGCGCGCTGGAACCGGGTCAGCCAGGCGGACGACCCCGAGGCGTACGTGAAGCGGATGGTGGTCAACGCGCACATCTCCTGGTGGCGCCGGTTCCGCAAGCGGGAGGCGCCGGCCGCGGAGCCCACCAGGACGGCGCCGCCCTCACCGGACGGCAGTACCGCCCGGGCCGACGCGGATGCGATCTGGGCGCTCTGTGCGACGCTCCCGGACCGGCAACGGGCGGCGGTGGTGCTGCGCTTCTACGAGGAACTCTCGTACGCCGAGATCGCAGTACTGCTGCACTGCGCGGAGGCGACGGCAAGATCGCACGTCCACCGGGCCCTGGCGGTCCTGAAGAACACGCTGAGCAAGGAAGGAGCCGAGGATGCCTGAGCCGGAAGATGAACTCGGCCCCAAGATCGCGGACGCCTTCCAGACCAAGGCCGACGCCGTCCGAGGCCTGCGTGAACGTGGCCTGGCCGCAGAGGCCCGCCGGCGGATCCGGAAGCGGCGGCAGACACTCATCGCGGGCGCGGCGGCTGTGGTGGTCGCCTTCTCGATCGGTGGCGTCTGGGGTGCCATCGGCGGTCCTTCACCGATCGCCACCTCCCAGGACAGCAGCAGTTCGGCCGGAGGATCAGCGAAGGAGGCCGCGCCGGAAGTGCCGGCCACGGTCACGCCGTGCCCTGAGCAGCACCCGGTGCTGACCGCCGGCGGGCATGAGGCAGTGCCGCTGGGCACCGGGCTGGACCTGGAGATGCCGGTCTACGGGCTTCAGGCCTGCCGGTACCGCGTCCTGCCGGACAACACCATGCTGCTCGGCTCGCAGAGCTTCAACGCGACCACAGCCCAGCAGATCGTCGACGCCATCAAGGTCCTGCCGGAGCGCAATCCGGACCTCCCGGTCTTCAAGTGCGCGCCCGAACTGGCCAAGCCCTCCGAAGCCATCGTCCTGCGCTTCGACACCGCCAGTGGCATCCGCGAGGTCTGGGTCGGCTACGACGGCTGCGCCTCAGCCGGCTTCTTCACCGGCAGCCGCACCTACGGCCTGTACGCCGCCCCCCTCAAGCTCTTCATGAAGGGCACCGTCCGCCCCACCGAAGGCACCTACCTCGACCACCTCGAAGGCTGGTAGTCACTCCCGCCCCTGCCCCTGCCCACGCTCCCCGTGCAGGTGCCGCACATTGTCCGGCACCGCACCGTCACCCCTGCTCCGGAAGCCGGCGTTGGGTGGCATCTCCCCGCCGAGAAACTTCCGCAAGTGCTCGACTTCCCCCTGCTGCCGGTGCCCGTCGCGGTAGTTGTTCTCGATGTCGGCCACTGTGGTGCTCAACGCGATGGTCGCCCGCTGCGCGCTCTGGTGCCCCGCGATGCTCTTGCCCACATCGGACTGAATCTCACTCTCCTGGGCGGCTGCGACGTCGCCGAGGTGCGGACGCATGGCCTGCACCAACTGGCCTCTGACGACCTCCCGGTCCTCAGGCGGCATCACGTCGGCCATCCGCTGGTCGATCACCAGGTCGGCGACGGCACTCCAGCGCTGAGTCCGGTCGGCCCGCTCGAGCCCCTCGACGACCTGCGCCTGGGACAGCCCGCTGACTTCCGCCGTACCGCGAATCAGTTCGTCGGTCGCTGCCGTGTAGGCCGGGTAGTTGTCGAACGACTCGGTGCCGAGCAGCCCGGGCTGGACGGCATCCATCCCGATGTCGTGGATCACGGCATCAGCGTTCTGATGCGTCCAGGTCTCGGTGAGTCCTTCCTCCAGCGCGAGCGTGTCGGGGGAGTAGACGGGCGTCGCCCCTGGTGCGCTCTCGTCGCCGAGTTGGTGGGTGAGGTGCCTGGCCTCGTGGACCACGGTGAGAACCGCGTCCCGTACGTCGATCAACTCGTCCTCGGTGAGCCGGCGACCGGCGGTGTACGCCAGGGCCACCGGCTTGAGGACCTCGTCGACGTTGACGGTCATCCCGCCGTCGTTCAGCGCACTGCCGGCCGCCTTCGCTCGCGTCTCCTCGTACAGTTCGCCGTTCCAGCGCGTCGGAGTACCGGAGAGCTTCTCCACCGATCGGATGACGTTGGCCACCCACTTGTACTCGTTGGTGTGCGGCTGGACGGGTCGGCCGGCGCTCACTCGGTGGGCTTCTCGAGGTGGTCGATCAGGCCGATCAGCGGGCTGGTGAGCCGGCGGACCGCGCCACGCTCGCGGGGCGGTGACTCGTCGGCCAAGGCACCGATCTGCTGGATGATCCGCTCGAGGTGCGGGATTCGCACGTCGGCGGGTTCGGCGCTGCTGCCGATCGCCTGGGCGAAGAGCACCTGTGCCTGCGCGAACTGCGGACTGCTCGGCGCGATGGGGCCCGCCAGGAGCCTGGGCAACTGGCCGGCCCGGAACAGCGCGTGTTCCCGGTCGCGATCGTCCTCGACCTGCTCCGCCAGCGCGCGGAGGCGAGCGGTCTCCACCTGGACGACCGCGGCGTCGGCGCCACGCAGGTCGTAGAGCAGACGCCGGAGTTCGGTCTCTACTGATTCCCAGGTGGGCGGGTGCTTCGGGGTGGTCACTGCGGGGCCTTTCCCTGGTCGGGCGGTTGGACTTTACCGTTAATGCGGTCGCTCGCCTGGCGCGGTCCCGTCAGACTGGGGCCATGGGTCATGTGGAGGTCGCCGGGATCGGGTTCGAGTTGCCGGATGGGCGGGTGTTGCTGGACGACATCACCTTCCGGGTCGGGGACGGCGCCAAGGTGGCGTTGGTGGGGGCGAACGGGTCCGGGAAGACGACGCTGACCAGGATCATCGCGGGGGACCTGAAGGCGCACAGTGGCAGCATCGCGCGGTCGGGTGGGCTGGGCGTGATGCGGCAGTTCGTCGGGTCGGTGCGGGACGAGTCGACCGTCCGCGACCTGCTCCTCGGGGTCGCGCCGGAGCGGATCCAGACGGCCGCTCGCAAGCTCGACGAAGCCGAGTTGGCGATGATGGAGGCCGACGACGAGAAGACCCAGTTGCGCTACGCCCAGGCGGTGTCGGACTGGGGCGAGGTCGGCGGGTACGACGCCGAGGTGCTGTGGGACGTCTGTACCACCGCTGCCCTCGGCATCCCGTTCGACAACTGCCGGTGGCGCGAGGTGAAGACGCTGTCGGGCGGTGAGCAGAAGCGGCTCGTGCTGGAGGCGTTGCTGCGCGGGCCGGACGAGGTGCTGATGCTCGACGAGCCGGACAACTACCTTGACGTACCGGCCAAGCGGTGGCTCGAGGAGCAGCTCAACGCCACCCAGAAGACGGTGCTCTACATCAGCCACGACCGCGAGTTGCTGGCCAACACCGCGACCCGGATCGTCACCGTCGAACTAGGGGCCGCGGGCAATACCATCTGGACGCACGGCGGTGGTTTCAAGACCTACCACGAGGCCCGCGCACACCGCTTCGAGCGCTTCGAGGAGCTGCGCCGCCGCTGGGACGAGGAGCACGCCAAGCTCAAGGCGCTCGTGTTGATGTACAAGCAGAAGGCGGCGTACAACGACGGGCTGGCGTCGCGCTACAAGGCGGCCCAGACGCGGTTGCGCAAGTTCGAGGAGATCGGGCCGCCGCAGGCGATCCCGCGCGAGCAGAAGGTCAGCATGCGGCTGACCGGCGGCCGCACCGGCAAGCGCGCGGTCGTCTGCACCGGCGTCGAGCTGACCGGCCTGATGAAGCCGTTCGACCTGGAGGTCTGGTACGGCGAACGCGTGGCCGTCCTCGGCTCGAACGGCTCGGGCAAGTCGCACTTCCTCCGCCTGCTGGCCAACGGAGGCACCGATCCGGACATCGAGCACCAGCCGATCGGTGAGGTGCCGATCCCGCCTGTCGCGCACACCGGCAACGCCAAGCTGGGTGCACGCGTTCGGCCGGGCTGGTTCGCCCAGACGCATGAGCACCCAGAGCTGGTCGGCCGGACCCTGCTGGAGATCCTGCACCGCGGCGACGACCACCGCGAGGGCATGGGCCGTGAACTGGCCTCCCGCAAGCTCGACCGGTACGAGTTGGCGCATGCGGCCGAGCAGACCTTCGACAGTCTGTCCGGCGGTCAGCAGGCCCGCTTCCAGATCCTCCTGCTGGAGTTGTCCGGAGCGACCCTGCTGCTGCTCGATGAGCCGACCGACAACCTGGACGTCGAGTCAGCCGAGGCCCTGGAAGAGGGCCTCGACTCCTTCGACGGCACGGTCCTCGCCGTCACCCACGACCGCTGGTTCTCCCGCGGCTTCGACCGCTACCTGGTCTTCGGCAGCGACGGCTCCGTCTACGAGTCCCCAGACCCAGTCTGGGACGAAGGCCGCGTCGAACGCGCGCGCTGAGGCCTGTCGATTCGGTAGAGGTAGTGGAGTGGGTCGTCGATGGGGTTGTCTGGCTCCATCGGGCCCTCTGCTACCCGGTGGAAGCCGGCGCGTTCCAGGGCGCGCCAGGACGGTCTGTTGCCGGCGACGACGGCGACCAGGATCGTGTCGGTGTCGCTGTAGTCGGTCCAGGTCTGCGCTACCAGCGCAGTGATCATCGCGGTGCCGAGCTGCCGAAGTCCCGTTCCAGGGCTTCCGGGGTCGTCTCGTGGTTCCACCAGCGGGCGACGTGCGGATTCGCCAGCCAGCCGGCCAGCAGCGGGAAGTCGGCCCGGGTCAGGCGCTGGAACGTGTAGACCATGCTTCCTCCTGCTCGCTGACCTGACGGTAAAAGCATAGATTTACCGTCAAGCAGATTTAGCGGCCAGGCGCCGTTGATAGCGCGCTTGCCGGGCGCGCTGGCTGCAGGAGGAATGGCAGAAGCGGCGCCGTCCGTGCTGCCGGACAAAGAGCATCCGGCAATCCCCGCCGGCGCATCTGGCCAGGATCGAGCCGTCGGTCGCGAGCGCGATCGTCTCCGACGCCAGGTCGGCCAGCAGCCGGGTCGTGCCGGTGCTCGACGAGTCGGCCGCCACCCGGGGAGTTCCACCCGCGGGCCACTCCATCCGGACCGAGGAGTACGCCTGAGCTGCGCAATCGTTGACGGCCTCGATCGCCTCGTCACCCGGGTGCTTGCCGTCGGCAAGAGCCGCCAGGACCTGACGGACCTGATCCCGGAGCTCACGCAGCCGGCCCAGATCGCGGGCCGGTACGACGCGCGGGTGGCTCTCGCCGTGTAGCCCGGCGTACTCGGCGAACCACCCGTTCATCAGATCCGGCGACGCCAGGAAGTCCACGATCACGCCGCCCTCGTCGTACCGGGTGTTGGCGAACTCGACCGCCAGCGGCTCGGTCCCCAGCAGTGGGTACTCCATGACGCTGACGATACAGCCGGCGTTTGCCGTCAGTCAGAGGTTGGTGCACCAGGTGTCGCGGTAGGCGGTCCAGTTCGCGTCGGTCGCGGCGAAGTCGACGTAGAGGGCCAGGCCGAAGTTCCTCCGGTCGGAGTCACCCAGTCCGAGTTGAGCTCCACGAACGGCGGCTTCGACGGTCTCGGCCGAGCCGCGGTGGGAGAAGTTGTCCTCCCAGTAGAACGGCACGCCCATCAGTAGATCCACCTTCGCCGGAGTCACCTCCAACGCCATCTCGGTCTGCTGCGCCACGTACCCGCCGTACAGGGACTCCAGTGGGGTCCAGGTGTCGTACGACATCACGGCGATCTGCTCGACCCGGCTCGCCACGTCAGCGAAGTACGACTTCGACCACCACTTGCTCATCCCGCTGACAGCCACCAGTACTCCGTTCATGCCCGGCGCCGGGTTGATCTGCGCGGCGGCGACGGACAGCGGGACGCTCCGGCCCGAGGTCATCGCATGGACCTGGTCCAGCAAGCTGAGGAAGCCCTGCGAGCCGGATTGCACGGGTTCCAGGTCGAAGTGGATCCCGTCGAAGCCCTGGTCCAGCACCTGGCCGGACGCGGTGGTCACCCGGTCGCGGACAGCCGCGTCCTCCAGATCCATGCCGGGATTCTTCTCCGGCTGCACGACATCGCCGAGCCAGGCCTGCACCCGGATCTTCGGCATCGCCTGGTGGACGGCGTCGGTGAACCAGCGCGCCTTCGGTGAGACCGTTGCCAATGGCAGCGATCCGTCGTGCTCCAGTGGTCCAGTGTGCACGTAGAGATCCCGGATGCCGGTTCCTTCGAGTTGCTTGGCCAGGGCCGAGATGTCCGAGGCCGACTTCCGTCCGTCCACCCAGGCGTGCCCGAGCCAAAGAGCATCCTGCCCGCGCGTTGTCGCGGTCGCGGCCGGGTCGCCGGTGAACGCGACCCGCCACGACAGCGCCAGTACGCCGTACGGGATGGTGATGAGCAGGACCAGGGTCAACGGGATGAAGACCAGTGCGCGCCGGCGGCGCGACCAGTTCTTCATGCGCGGGTCCGTAGGCCGCCGTACAGGAGAGCGAGCATGCGGTCGCGGACCTCCGGTTCCAGACGGGCCGCGGTCGCGCCGCGGGAAGCGCCGATCAGTAGGGCGTAGACCTCGGGGAAGGCTGCGTCAGCGCGCACCTGGCCACCTCGCTGGGCGCGTGCGAGGAGGTTTCCGAACGCTTCGCGCATGCCGGCTCCAGCCTCCCTGGCGTCCGCTCCGGCCGATGAACCGGCCGCACCGAGAGCATCCGCGATGGCCAGTTTCGACGCGGCCTCGGCGACCACCTGGTCGAAGAACGCGAAGAACGCCGCGCCCGGATCGTCGTGGCCGGCCAGTTCGATCGCGCGGTCGCGGAGGCGCTCGAGCCGCACGGTGAGGACGGCCTCGAGCAGTTCGGCCTTGGTCGGGAAGTGCCGGAACACGGTGGCGATGCCCACGTCGGCGAGCTTGGCCACCTCGTCCGTCGAGGCGTTCGGCGACTGGCCGAAGACCTCCTCGGCCGCGGTCAGGATCCGGGCCCGGTTGTCCCGGGCGTCGGCTCGCAACGGCCTCATCGCACTCCTCGCTGGTGGTCGGCACGCACAGCCTAGGAGACGCCGCTCGGGCCCATCTGGTTGTAAACGGAGTGGCGACTCCATATATTCGGAGTCATGACTCCGTCTGAGACCTTCCTCCGCCTAGTGCACGGAGTTCGACTATGCCGGGACGGTGATCGCGACGGGGGAGCCGTTCACGGCGCCCTGCGTGTTCGTCCTGCGGGTCCGCGACGGCCTGATCGTGGAATCACGCGACTACATCGACCACGTCGCGATGGCCAAGGCCCGCGGGCAACTCGACGAACTGATCCAGGTACTCCGGGAACCGGCCGCTCCGCCCGCCGCGTCGTAGTCGGCAGAAGCGCAGAAAACGGCCCCGGTCCCCTGGCAGCGCAGCCGGACCGGGGCCGTTCCCAACTCCTCAAGCGATACGTCCGCGCAGCGGTGACGCGGCCAGTGCCTTGGCGGCGATCACCAGGCCGGCGGCGGCCAGCACGATGTCCTTGAACACGTACTGCGCCTCCAGCGTCGGCGTCCCCGGGAACAGATCCCCGAAGAACAGCACCAGCGGCGACATGATGCCGACCAGCGAGAACCCCAGCACCAGCAGCCCGGTGCGCAGCAGTTTGCCGGTGATCAGTGTGATCCCGATGAAGCACTCGAGCACGGCCGTCAGCAGCAGAGCCGCCTGACCGCTGATCACGCCGAGGGTGAGTGTGTCGATGGTCCGGATCACCAGGGCCTCGGCCGGGCTGGCGCCGGGGAAGAACTTCAGCGCCCCGAAGGCCAGGAAGACCAGACCCAGGCTGATCCGGAGGATGTCGATGCTGTGCCGGCCGAGCCAGCCGGACAACTTGTTGCTGTTGGCAAGTAACGCGTTCATGGTGGGTTCTCCCGGTTCGCGACTGATGACCTCTTCAGCCTCGCGGGAACACCCCCTCCACCGCGTCCGGCCGGCGACGGCACTCGCAGTACGCCGGCCGCGGTAGTACGCCGTACGCCGGCCTCGCCCGTACGGCGTACTGCTCAGGGTTGCCCTGATGCCCCGGGGAGCAGCACAAAGGCCCCCCGACGCGAGGTCGGGGGGCCTTGTCAGTCGGTCAGCGGTCGCCCATCGGGACGTACTGCACGCCGCGCGCGCCGGTGTAGATCTGCTTCGGCCGGGCGATCTTCTGGTCGCTGTCGCCGAGCGACTCCAGCCACTGGGCCAGCCAGCCCGAGGTGCGGGGGATGGCGAACAGCACGGTGAACATCTCCGGCGGGAACTGCAGGGCCTCGTAGATCAGGCCGGAGTAGAAGTCGACGTTCGGGTAGAGCTTGCGGGAGACGAAGTACTCGTCCTCCAGCGCGATCTTCTCCAGTTCGACGGCGATCTTCAGCAGCGGGTTGATGCCCGTCACCTCGAACACGTCGTCGGCGGCCTTCTTGATGATCTTGGCGCGCGGGTCGTAGTTCTTGTAGACCCGGTGGCCGAAGCCCATCAGCCGCTCTTCGCCGTTCTTCACGCCCTCGATGAACGACGGCACGTTGTCGACCGAGCCGATCCGGCGCAGCATCTTCAGCACCGCCTCGTTGGCGCCGCCGTGCAGCGGGCCGTAGAGCGCGGCGATGCCGCCGGTGACCGCGGAGTACGGGTCGACCTGGGTCGAGCCGATCGCCCGGACCGCGTTGGTGGAGGCGTTCTGCTCGTGGTCGGCGTGCAGGATGAACAGGATCTCCAGCGCGCGCACCAGTCGGTCGTCGGCGGCGTACTTGGGCTCGCTCATCTTGAACAGCATGGACAAGAAGTTGGCCGCGTAGCTCAACTCGTTGTCCGGGTACACGTACGGCTTGCCCTGGGCGTGCCGGAAGGAGAACGCGCCCAGCGTCGGCATCTTCGCGATCAGCCGGCGGATCTGCAGCGCCCGCGACTCCTCGTCGAAGATGTCGCGCGACTCGGGGTAGAAGGTGGACAGCGCGCCCACCGAGGCGAGCAGCATGCCCATCGGGTGGGCGTCGTAGCGGAAGCCCTGCATGAAGGTCTTCAGGTTCTCGTGCACGAACGTGTGATACGTCACGTCGTGCACCCAGGCCTCGTACTCGGACTTGTTCGGCAGCGAACCGTTCACCAGCAGGTACGCGACCTCGAGGTAGTTCGACTGCTCGGCGAGCTGCTCGATCGGGTAGCCCCGGTACTCCAGGATGCCCTTGTCGCCGTCGATGAAGGTGACGGAGGAGCGGGTCGAGGCGGTGTTGACGAACCCCGGGTCGTAGGTCGCCAGGCCGCCGTCGCCGTCGGATGCGCTGATCTGCTTGAGGTCTGCGGCACGGATGGTGCCATCGGTGATGGCAAGGTCGTAGTCCTTGCCGGTCCGGTTGTCCCGGACGGTGAGCGACTGTTCGGTCACAATGCCCTCTTCGGAAGCTGGCGTCATCGCCCGGTGATTGAGGGTTATCGTCGCCGGCGGGACGCGGATCGGACTGCAATCTTCACCGCTAAACTAGTGCGGTCCGCAGCTCCTTCCAAGCTGGGGGCTCCTGGTTGCCTGGGCTCACTTTGACCCCGGGGTGCCCGCGCCGGTATTCTGGGCTGCTGTTGTGCGTTCCAGGTCCTCGCCGGTGTGTTTGCGGGCCGCTCGCCGACGTACCAGTTTTGTCAACTCTCTGAGAAACGAAGGTCAACGACCGTGCGCACGTACAGCCCGAAGCCTGCTGACGTCACCCGTGAGTGGCATGTGATCGACGCCACCGACGTCGTGCTCGGTCGGCTCGCCGTCCAGATCGCCACTCTGCTGCGTGGCAAGCACAAGCCGACGTTCGCCCCGCATATCGACGGCGGTGACTTCGTCGTCGTCATCAACGCGTCCAAGATCGCCCTGTCCGGCAACAAGCGGACCGACAAGCTGGCGTACCGCCACTCGGGTCACCCGGGTGGTCTGACGGCCACGCCGGTCGGCGAGATCCTCGAGAAGGACCCTCGCAAGGCCGTCGAGAAGGCTGTCTGGGGCATGCTCCCGAAGAACCGCCTGAGCCGGAAGCTGCTGAACAAGCTGAAGGTGTACGCCGGTCCGGAGCACCCGCACACGGCCCAGCAGCCGAAGCCGTTCGAGATCACCCAGATCGCTCAGTAGTAGCGATCGACGAGCCAGGTAAACGAGGATTCCCAGCGTGAGCGACATCACCACCGAGACCGACGCAGAGTTCGACCCCGAGGTCCCCATCGACAGCGAGGGCCCGGTCGCCTACACCTCCGAGACGAACCCGAGCCCGGAGCAGCGGGCCGAGTCCGGCCGCGTCGCGGTGATCAACCCGGCCGGTGCCACCGGTCGCCGCAAGGAGGCTGTCGCTCGCGTCCGCCTCATCCCGGGGACGGGCAACATCACCGTCAACGGCAAGCCGATCGACGTCTACTTCCCGAACAAGGTTCACCAGCAGCACGTGAACGAGCCGTTCGTGGTCGCCGGTCTCGAGGGCTCCTACGACGTCATCGCCCGGATCAACGGCGGTGGCATCACCGGCCAGGCCGGTGCGCTGCAGCTGGGCATCGCCCGCTGCCTGAACGCCGCCGACGAGGAGGCCAACCGTCCGGGTCTGAAGAAGGCCGGTCTGCTCAGCCGCGACGCGCGGATCAAGGAGCGCAAGAAGGCCGGTCTCAAGAAGGCCCGTAAGGCTCCGCAGTACAGCAAGCGCTGATCACCTGATGTCGCGTTTGTTCGGCACGGACGGAGTCCGTGGCCTGGCGAACGTGGACCTGACCGCGGAGCTGGCGCTCGACCTCTCGGTCGCCGCCGCTCACGTACTCGGCGAGGCCGGTGCCTTCGAAGGGCACCGGCCACGCGCCGTTGTGGGCCGGGATCCACGAGCCAGTGGTGAGTTTCTGGAAGCAGCCGTGGTGGCCGGTCTGGCCAGCGCCGGCGTCGATGTCGTCCGGCTCGGCGTGCTGCCGACCCCGGCCGTCGCCTACCTGACCGGCTCGACCGGTTCCGATCTCGGCGTGATGCTGTCGGCCAGCCACAACCCGATGCCGGACAACGGCATCAAGTTCCTGGCCCGTGGCGGGATCAAGCTCGACGACGTGATCGAGGACGCGATCGAGGCCCGGGTCGGCGAGGAGTGGCAGCGCCCGACCGGCGCCAAGGTCGGCCGCGTGCTCGACGACGGACAGGGGTTCGAGACCTATGTCTCGCACCTGGTCCGGTCCGCCCCGAACCGTTTCGACGGCGTCAAGGTGGTGATCGACTGCGCCAACGGCGCGGCCTCGCTGACCGCCCCCGAGGCACTGCGCCGGCTCGGCGCCGAGGTGATCACCTACGCGGCCGCGCCGGACGGGCTGAACATCAACCTCGACTGCGGCTCGACCCACATGGAGGGTCTGCGCCGCGAGGTGATCGGCCACGGCGCCGACCTCGGCATCGCGCTCGACGGCGACGCCGACCGCTGCCTGGCCGTGGACGCCGCCGGTGAACTCGTCGACGGCGACCAGATCCTGGCCGTGCTCGCACTGGCCATGCGCGACTCCGGCCGGCTGTCCAACGACACCGTCGTGGCGACCGTGATGAGCAA
This sequence comes from Kribbella sancticallisti, assembly GCF_039530625.1. Taxonomy (NCBI): domain Bacteria; kingdom Bacillati; phylum Actinomycetota; class Actinomycetes; order Propionibacteriales; family Kribbellaceae; genus Kribbella; species Kribbella sancticallisti. The sequence goes on from NZ_BAAAOS010000056.1 coordinate 255,790, forward strand.
CCTCGGCTTCGTCCAGGCGATGGTCCGGGAGCGGATCGCGGTCGAGCAGACCAAGGTCGGCGACCGGTACGTGCTGGAGGCGATGAAGGCGGGCGGCCACAAGCTCGGCGGCGAACAGTCGGGCCACGTGATCCTGTCCGACCACGCGACCACCGGCGACGGCACCCTCACCGCGGTGATGCTGCTGGCCCGGATCGCTCAGACCGGCAAGTCGCTGGCCGACCTGGCCAGTGTGATGACCCGGCTGCCGCAGGTGCTGGTGAACGTCCCGAACGTCGACAAGACGCGGGCCGGCACCGACGCCGACGTACAGGCTGCTGTCGCTGCCGCCACTGCCCGCTTGGGCGAGACCGGCCGCGTACTGCTCAGGCCGTCGGGCACCGAGCCGCTGGTGCGGGTGATGGTCGAGGCCGAGTCCTCGGACACCGCCCACGAGGTCGCCCACGAACTGGCCGCCGTCGTGGAAACCTCGCTGAAGCTCTGACCTCGCAGTACGGAA